>NZ_JAEMGT010000080.1:0-30290 GCF_017655185.1 Rahnella sp. ChDrAdgB13
ATGAGGCGATGCTGCATTTTACCTGCGGCATCATTATCTGGAATAAAATCCTATTGGGATAGGCTCTTAGCCCGACGCAGGAATAGTTGCGTTTATCGACCCGCCCGCCGACATGAAATAAATCAATTGCCGGATTATTCATCAGTAACTGGGTGATGGAAAAATCATTGGTCACCACCGTTAACCGGAAATTTGCCGGAATGCAGCAGGCAATCTCAAAGGTGGTGGTGCCCGCATCCAGATAAATAATGGTGCCTTCGGCAATTCTGCGCATCGCGCACTGGCCGAGTTCTTTCTTGATCTTATGGTTCAGGTATGACTTTTCCTGCCATGGCAGTTCCTGATGCAAAAACTCGCTGAGTCGCACACCGCCGTTGACGCGCAGCACTTTCCCTTCACGTTCCAGCAACGTCGCATCGCGGCGGATGGTCATGTGCGACACATTCATCAGCGACGCCAGTTCGTCGTAATAGGCAATCTGGTTTTCGTGGATGTGCCGGTAAATAAAATCGCGCCGCTCATTTGCACTCAGCATGCTGACCACCCGATAAATTGATTAACCTGATGCCTCTCAATGTTTAACAGTGTAGGCATTTCAATTTCACATTAAAAGTTGCGAAATCACAGAAAAATGATTGGGGATATGGCGGAGTATTTTATATATCTTATTTAATTTTAAGGATAATTTTCGGAAAGTGCCGCAAAGAAATTTTCACATCTGCGTGTGAACTGTGATTCTTTATCGCACAACGTCGCAAAGCGGCGAAAACTGAACAGAATCAGGCAAGGATTCAGGAGGACTGTGGCTTGTGGCTTTGAGGGTAAATTCTATAGTGAAGGGGTCACTATCAACTCAGGAGTTTACCGATGAAAACTGTTGGATTTGCAGCGTACGATCCGAAAAAACCGCTGGCACCCTACGCATTTGAACGTCGCGGCCTGCGTGAAAATGATGTTGCAATGGAGATTTTGTATTGCGGCGTCTGCCATTCTGATTTGCATACCGCCCGGAATGACTGGGGCTGGAGCTATTATCCGATTGTCCCCGGCCATGAAATCGTCGGGCGCGTAACGCAGGTAGGTAATCAGGTTTCCCGCTACAAAGTGGGTGACCACGTTGCCGTCGGTTGTATGGTGGACAGTTGTCAGGAATGTGACCAGTGTAAAAAGGGCGAAGAACAGTTGTGCCGCGAAGGGAACACCGGCACATACGCGGGTTATGACCGTTTTACCAAAGAGCCGACGCAGGGCGGATATTCCAAGCACTTAGTGGTGCGTGAGGAATTTTGCCTGCGGATGCCGGAAGGGTTAGATCTCTCCAAAGCCGCGCCGCTGTTGTGCGCCGGTATCACCACCTGGTCGCCGCTGAAAACCTGGAATGTCGGGCCGGGTAGCCGTGTGGGCGTTATCGGGTTGGGCGGGCTGGGCCACATGGCCGTTAAACTGGCCGTCGGGCTGGGCGCGGATGTCACCGTACTGAGCCGTTCCAATGCCAAAGAAGCTGACGCACTGGCGCTGGGCGCGAGCCGTTTGCTGGTCAGCGCAGACAGTGATGCGATGGCACAGGCGCACGATCACTTCGATTTGATTATCGATACTGTGCCGGTCAGACACGACATCACGCCATATATGCCGCTGCTGGATGTGGACGCGACGCTGGTGCTGGTCGGGCAGGTCGGCCCGATGGAAGAGTTCAACACCGTGCCTCTGCTGCTGGGCCGTCGCCGCGTGGCGGGTTCGCCAATCGGTGGGATCCGCGAAACGCAGGAAATGCTCGACTTCTGCGCTGAGAAAAACATTCTGCCGGACTGCGAGATGATCCGTATGGATGAAATCAACGCGGCATTCGAACGTATGGAAAAAGCGGATGTTCGCTACCGTTTTGTGATTGATATGGCCACGCTGGAAGCCCCGGCGGCAGTCTGATTGCGTGTGATTTTTGCCAAAAAAATGGCCCTGAAAAGAGCCATTCTTCTTTCAGGCCGATGTCAGCACCGGCCTGCTTCTCAGCGGAACGGTGATGAAAATGAGGCAGGCGACCACCAGCCCGATGCCAGTCCAGCCCATTGCGGGCAGGCGTTCGCCGACAATCAGCACTGCCAGAACCGCCGCCACCGCAGGCTCGAGCAGCGTGATAGTGGTCGCCAGGCTGGCCGGAATGCGTGCCAGCGCATAACCGAAACACACATAACCGGTAAACATTGGGATCAGCGCCATGTAAGCGCCGACCGCGGCGTTATTCCACGAAGCCAGCAAGGGCGCGCCGGTCACGAATAACACCGGCATCAGCAACAGGCCACCAAGGCCAAACGTTGCGCCCATCGACACACGCGAAGGAACGCCGCGCTGCATCAGCTGGCGCGCCGCCCACGCATAAAGGGCGTAAGTCAGCCCGGCAACCAGACCGAGCGCCATGCCCGCCAGCGCGTGCGGCTGCTGGCCTGAAAGGGCGTGCGTGCTGCTTTCGGCCAGACATAACAGCACCATTCCGGCCACACCAATGGCCGCGCCCGCCATCCAGCGGCGGGTCAGACGCTGACCCTCGAGCCAATATTCAATCAGCGCAGAAAGCAGCGGGGCGGAACCAATGGAAATCACCGTACCCACCGTCACGCCCGCAAGGTGCATCGAGGCATAAAAAGCCAGCGGATAGATGCCGACGGACAGCCCGCCGGTCAGTAAGATCCGCCAGTGCAAAGTGAGCGCCCGGCGGTGTCTGAGAATGCCGCGTGCGGCAATGGCCGCCTGCAAAAGGCCGCCGATGCCCATCGCCACTGCGCCAATCGCCACCGGGCTGACCTGCGGGGCGAACGTCGCTGCCGTGCCCGTTGAGCCCCATAACACTGAGGCAAAAACCACGGCCAGAATGCCGAGTAACCGTTCTGCAGGCGAGCTTGTCACGGCGCCTCCATCATGGCGTCGGCCATCGCCATCGCCTGACGTACACAGGCACCGTTGCCTTCCAGTCCGGCGCGGGAAATTGCCCCTTCGAGCAGGAATGAAAAATGCCGCGCCAGTAATTGCGCTTTCGCTTCATCGCCGGCAAACAGCTCCAGCAAATGGGCAGACACAATGGATTCCACCTGTTCCTTGTGGCCGCGCACCGCCATTCTTCCGGGCGCACCGGCAGGGAGTTCGGCGGCGGCATTGAGCAGCCCGCAGCCGCGAAATCCGCGCTCGTACGAAAATTCAGCGTGATCGTCATACGCGCGGAAAACCGCCAGCACTTTTTCCTTCGGGCCGGATGCTTCCTCTTCGCGGCGTGCATACAGCGCCAGCCATTCGTCGTGGCGAATGGTGATGTACGTCGCAACCAGTTCCGCTTTTGATTCAAAATTGTTGTAGAGGCTTTTCTTCGCCACGCCCGCTCTTTTCACGATGGCGTCAATGCCCGTAGCGGCGATGCCGTCGTTATAAAACAGGACGCGTGCCGCGCCGAGCAGGCGGTCGCGGGCGCTTTCAGCTGGCGTTTCAGGTTGTGACATAACGTCGCTCTTCTTAGTTAATCATTGAGTAGGTAGCCCAGTCTACCTACTCAATTTCCAAAAAGAAAGAAAACAGAAAACCTGACGTTCCGAAAACGCGGAGACATTACCCGTGCCTTTATCAGGGGAAAAGGACATAATCCGGTAAAAGCCGTGAAGAGACAGCAGGTTGAAGTTGTCCGGCGTACCGCATTGTCGTTAACTTTAGAAGGAATAAAACATGCTTCATGAGTGGCTGAACACCCTGCACATTATCGCAGGGATATTGTGGATCGGCGGAATGCTGGCGATGGCGCTGGTTTCCATAACGTTTTCTAAAACCGTCGGAATACAGGATAACGCGGGCCAAGCGGCGTTGCTCGACACTGTCCGCAAATGGAACCGCTGCGTCACCAGCCCGGCGATGATTGTGCTGTGGATTGCCGGGATTGTGATGATTGTCAGCCACGGCCAGATCCCGCACGCGTGGCTGCTGATTAAGATCCTCGTAGTGTTCTTCCTTTCCGCGCTGCACGGGCTGCTTTCCGGCGATTTACGCAAACGCGCCACCGGGATGCCTGCAAAAAATTACGCATTACTGCGCAATGCCGCGGGAATTATCGCTCTCTGCGTCATCATTATCGGGATTCTGGCGATCATCCGTCCTTTCTGAATCACTGACAGCGTTACAACCGGTCCACGCCACGGCGTGGATTTTTTTTGCCGACAGGAGAGGGAAGCGGGCGCGTGAGGCAATTTTGTAAGGTGACTAATAGTTTCGTATGTTTTGTTACACTCTTCAAAAGGGCGCAATCTTCCCGACAGGCTAAAATACTGTTTTAAAATACGCTGAGCTGTTGATTTAAAAATGAAATGGTTAACAAAAAATGCGCTCTTGTTCTCCGTCAAAACCTGTATAGCGGCATTTTTAGCCTTATATATCGCGCTTGAACTCAATCTCGATAAACCTGCCTGGTCAATGGTTTCGGTTTACGTCATTTCCCAGCTCTATTCTGCCTCGACACTTTCTAAAGCCACGTACCGTTTTCTGGGCACGGTGCTCGGCGGGATTTTCATCTTTCTGGTCTATCCGTTTACGGTCACCGATCCGATGCTATTCAGCCTGAGCGTGTCGCTGTGGGTGGCTTTCTGCCTGTATCTTTCGCTGCACGACCGCACGCCGAAGGGGTACATTTTTATGCTGGCCGGATACAGCGCGGCGATCATGGGATTTGCCGACGTCGATACGCCGCTTTCCATCACTTACACGGTAATTTCGCGCGTCGAAGAGATCACCGTGGCGATTGTCTGTAGTTCGCTGATCCACATGCTGGTGTTCCCGGTGCGTATGCGCAATCTTCTGGAGAGCAGCGTCAGTAACTGGTACGACAGTGCTAAAAAACTCTGTTCTGAGTTGCTGACCGTTACGCCCAAAGAGACGTCGCCTGAGCGCGAACACATTCTGGTGCAGATGGCGAACTACCCCATCAGCGTGGAAACGCTGATTACTCATTGCGTGTTTGAGGGCGATTCCGCGCGCCGGTTAATCCGCCTGGTGACCGCGCAGTATCAGCATTTGTCGTATCTGATCCCGACCCTGACGGCGATTGAAAAACGTCTGAGCCTGCTGGGCGAGCAGGGCATTGCGTTCCCGGATTTTGTCTCCGCGACCTTCAGCCAGTTTTTGCTGTGGCTGAACAGCCCGGAGCAAAGCGGCAATGCGAAGGCGATTCAGGACGATATCCGCGCGTCGCAGGAAAGAATTAAAACGTGCTACGAGCGGGGCGAAATGACGCCGGAAGAAGGGCTGTTGTTTATCGGTTTGCTGGAGCGTTTGCAGAATTTCATTCACATTGCGGAATCATACTTTGGCGTGACCGAACGCGTCAGCCAGTTCAGCAAAGAGAAAAAACGCAGCAAACTCAGGCTCATCAGAAAGCATAAAGATGAAGGGATGATCCTGTTATCGGCCTTCAGCGCCTTTGCCGCCACCATGGTCGGTTGTCTGTTCTGGATCGGCACCGGCTGGCGTGACGGGGCTTCCGCGCCGATGATGGCGGCGGTTATCTGTTCGTTCTTCGCCTCGCTCGACAGCCCGATTGCCTCGATCCACGTCTTTCTCAAAGGCGTGCTGATTGCGATTCTGATCAGCATTGTTTATGCCGCCGTGTTTATTCCGCTGACAGTGACGTTTGAATCACTGATTATCTGCCTCGCGCCGGGTCTGCTGGCGCTCGGGCTGGTGATTGCCAATCCTTCCACCAACTTTATCGGCCTGATTATTGCCACGCAGATCCCCGGTTTTATCGGCATGAGCCATGATTTCAAACCTGACCTGCTGGTGATCGTTAACGCAGCGATTTCCACGCTGGTGGGGATTGTGATTGCATTGCTGACCACGGCACTTATCCGCAATAAACGGCCTTCATGGACGGCAAAACGCGCGTTGCGCAAAGGCATTAAAGAATTATTGCAGTTTACCAATGCGATCAAAATTAACGCGTCGTCACTGCGTGGGCGTCAGCAGTACGTCGCGAGTATGCTCGATAAAGTGAATATTATTTTGCCGCGTAATAAAGTTGATCCGGTGCCGAATGTCGCGCTGGGCGGAAATTTGATTACGGAAATCTGGCTGGGCGTGAATTGCTATGATTTTTATGCCCGCCATCAGGCTATTTTAAAAAGTCATACGCTGGAAACGGACGCGCTGATGTTTGAAATTAATCAGTACATCAAAATGCGGCTGAAAAATATTTATATCGCGCCGCCGCAATCCCTGCTTGAGGAATTAAACCGCGTTTTGTTAAACCTCGAAGCGCTGTGCCGTTCGGACATGACGCTATTTAAACCGCTGTTCCATCTGTTCAATATCCGTTTGGCGCTGTACCCGACGGAACGCTGGCCGGAAGGGCTTGCTGCCTGAAATTTCTCTTCATTTCTGTATAAAAAAACCACGCCTTGACGTGGTTTTTTCACGATCATATTACTTATTTTTTCTTATACACGTCAGCAGTGCCGTGGATTTTATTGTTGGTATTGCCGGACGTTAATACAAAGACCTCACCGCCTTTTTTATCGGCTTTTTTAGACAAGTCTTCAATTGCGCCTGACTGCGAAGTTTTATTCGACGTAGTGACCGAACCGACTTTGGTATATTGCGAGGCGACTTTTTCAAAATCTGCTTTCTTCAATAGCTGAGCAGAAAATGCGCTAAAGGAAAGACCACCGGTTAACGCCACAGCCAGCAACGCGTGAGATATTTTCATTTTTGCCTCAGAAGTATGAGTACCGGAAATCCGGCGGAAGAACATCGTGATACGCCTGTTTTTTAATTACCCTGTTAAGTAATAAGCCGCTGCAAAAACAGCGGTTTATTACGTGATTTAAGTAATAGACAAGGAACGTGATTATTACAAGGCGGAATCACTATTCTTTGCTGAACCCGAGACTGTGTTATTCACCTGTTAATAACCCCATCTAAAATGTTTCATCGCTAATAATTAACTTTGAACCTGATCACATTTATGGTTTTCACCCGCCGCCACCGATTGTCAGACGCGAAAATCCCTCTGATAATGTTACCGATAACATGTTACCGGTAACATTTTTATTTAAGATCCCGTGCCAGGAGCTGAACCGTGAGCCAGAACCAGAACAACAATCAGAATAACAATCGTATTTATATTTTCATGGGCGTATCCGGCAGCGGAAAATCCGCCGTCGCCAACGCCGTTTCACACCAGTTATCCGCCGGTTTTCTTGACGGCGATTTTCTGCACCCGCGCAGCAATATTTCCAAAATGGCCGCAGGCGAGGCGTTAAACGATGACGACCGCGCGCCGTGGCTGGCCGCACTCAACGACGCGGCGTTCGCGATGCAGCGGACCAATAACGTATCGATCATCGTCTGTTCCGCGCTTAAGAAACGCTACCGCGACCGCTTGCGGGCAGGCAACGGCAATCTGTCATTTATCTATCTGCAAGGCGATTTTCCGGTGATCGAGGAACGCATGGCAGCGCGAAAAGGCCATTTCTTTAAGTCACAAATGCTGATTTTTCAGTTCGCCGCGCTGGAGCAGCCAGGGGTTGAAGAGAGCGATGTTATCACCATCAATATCAACCAGCCGCTTGACGATGTCATCGCAGAAACCCTGCAACATATTCAAAGTTTCCAGCAACAGGAGCACTGCGCGTGAATACAGTTACTTTAGTCGGGACAGCGGTCGGGTCGGTTTTACTGCTTCTGTTCCTGGTCATGAAAGTCCGCATGCACGCCTTTGTGGCGCTGATGCTGGTCTCAATCGCCGCCGGGATTTTCTCCGGTATGCCCATTGATACTATTGCCGACACCATGCAAAAAGGCATGGGCAGCACGCTCGGTTTTCTGGCGATCGTAGTGGCGCTGGGCGCGATGTTTGGCAAGATCCTGCATGAAGTCGGCGCGCTCGATCAAATTGCGGCCCATTTACTGAATCGTTTCGGCAAAAACAAAGCCAATTACGCCCTCGGGATTGCCGGGCTGGTGTGCGCGTTGCCGCTGTTTTTCGACGTCGCCATTGTTCTGCTGATCGGCATTGTGTTTGCCGTTGCGCGCCGAACTGACGGCAACATTGTCAGGCTGGCGATCCCGTTGTTTGCCGGTGTTGCCGCAGCCGCCTGTTTCCTGCTTCCGGGGCCGGTGCCGATGCTTCTCGCGTCACAACTTAACGCGGATTTTGGCTGGATGATTGCCATCGGTCTGGTCGCCGCCATTGCCGGCATGCTGATCGCCGGGCCGCTGTACGGCAATTTCATCAGCCGCTATGTGAACTGGCCAATGCCGGTGGAAGAAAATGCGCCGACGCTGAACAAAGACAATCTGCCGTCTTTCGGTTTCAGTCTGGCACTCATCTTATGCCCGCTGGTGCTGGTGGGGATGAAAACCATCGGCGCGCGTTTCGTCACTCAGGGTTCTCATTTGCAGCAATGGCTGGAATTTATAGGCCATCCCTTCACCGCCATTCTGATTGCCTGCCTGATTGTGATTTACGGTCTGGCTAAACCGCGCGGCATGACCAACGAACAAACTCTGGCCATCTGTTCTGCTGCCGTACAACCGGCCGGGATCATCCTGCTGATGACCGGTGCGGGCGGCGTGTTCAAACAAATTCTGGTGGATTCCGGCGTCGGGCCGGCCATCGGTGACGCCATGATTGGCACCGGTTTGCCTATCGCCGTGGCTTGTTTTGCGCTGGCCGCCGTGGTGCGCGTGATTCAGGGGTCGGCGACCGTCGCCTGCCTGACCACCGTCGGCCTGGTTCTGCCGGTGACGCATCAGCTCGGGCTGAACGGCGGGCAACTTGCGGCGCTGGCCATCTGTATCACCGGCGGTTCCATCGTGCTGAGCCACGTGAACGACGCTGGTTTCTGGCTTTTCGGTAAATTTACCGGTGCCAGTGAACTGCAAACGCTGAAAACCTGGACCGTGATGGAAACCCTGCTGGGCACCACCGGCGGGATCATCGGCATGATTGCTTTCACGATGCTTTAAGTAAAGGAGAACGAAATGATTAACGAAACAGTCTCGCGCGTCACGCAGCGGATCATTGAACGCTCCGGCCCGACCCGCGAAGCCTATCTGGCGCGTATGGAATCTGCCCGTTCGAAAACGGTTCACCGTGCGCAGCTGGCCTGCGGCAATCTGGCGCACGGTTTTGCGGCCTGCCAGCCGGATGAGAAAAACGCCCTGAAAAATATGGTTCGCAGCGACATCGCGATTATCACCGCTTACAACGATATGCTCTCCGCGCATCAGCCTTACGAGCATTACCCGCAGCGCCTGAAAGAGGCGCTGAAATCAGTCGGTGCCGTCGGGCAGGTGGCGGGCGGCGTGCCGGCAATGTGTGACGGTGTCACGCAGGGGCAGGACGGTATGGAGCTGTCGCTGATGAGTCGCGATGTGATTGCGATGTCCGCCGCCATTGGCCTGTCGCACAACATGTTCGACGGCGCGCTGTACCTCGGGATTTGCGACAAAATCGTGCCGGGATTAGTCATGGCGGCGTTGTCATTCGGGCATCTTCCGGCGGTCTTTATTCCGGCCGGGCCGATGAGTACCGGTTTGCCGAACAAAGAAAAAGTGCGCGTTCGCCAGCTGTACACCGAAGGCAAAGTCGATCGTCAGGCGCTGCTGGAAGCGGAAGCCGCGTCGTATCACGGTATCGGCACCTGCACGTTTTACGGCACGGCCAATACCAACCAGATGGTGATGGAAGTGATGGGCCTGCATCTGCCGGGCTCGTCATTTGTGCCGCCGGACACCGCATTGCGCGACGCGCTGACCGATTCGGCGGCGTGTCAGGTGACGCGTCTGACCGAAACCAGCGGTAACTATCAGCCGCTCGGGCAGGTGGTGAATGAGAAAACCGTGGTGAACGGGATTGTTTCGCTGCTGGCGACCGGCGGTTCCACCAATCTGACCATGCACTTGGTGGCGATGGCACGCGCGGCGGGCATTATCATTAACTGGGATGATTTCTCTGAACTGTCCGACGCCGTGCCGTTGCTGTGCCGCATTTACCCGAACGGCCCGGCGGATATCAATCAGTTCCAGGCTGCCGGTGGCGTGCAGCTGGTGGTGCGCGAACTGCTTAATCATGGCTTGTTGCATCAGGACGTCAGCACCGTCGCCGGTTTCGGGCTGGAGCGTTACACGCAGGAACCGTGGCTGGATAACGGCGAACTGGCGTGGCGCGAAGGGGCGCAAAGCTCGCTGGATACAAACGTGATCGCCAGCGTTTGCGCGCCGTTCGAACATCACGGCGGCACCAAAGTGTTGTCCGGCAATCTGGGGCGCGCGGTGATGAAAACCTCGGCGGTGCCTGCGGATAACCAGATTATCGAAGCGCCCGCCGTCGTCTTTGAAAGCCAGCACGACATCGTGCCTGCGTTCGAAGCTGGAAAACTTAACCGCGATTGCGTGGTGGTGGTGCGTTTTCAGGGGCCGCAGGCCAACGGCATGCCGGAGTTACACAAATTAATGCCGCCGCTCGGCGTTTTAATGGATCGCGGATTTAAAGTGGCGCTGGTCACCGATGGCCGTTTGTCCGGCGCATCCGGCAAAGTGCCGTCTGCCATCCACGTTACGCCGGAAGCGTATACCGGCGGCATGCTGGCGAAAGTGCAGGACGGCGACATCATCCGCGTGAATGGCCGCACCGGCGAGCTGGCGTTACTGGTGGATGACGCCGGGCTGGCGAAACGCACTGCGTACCAGCCGGATCTGAGTGCCGAACATACCGGCTGTGGCCGTGAGCTTTTCGGTGCCTTGCGCAGCCAGCTTTCCGGCGCGGAACAGGGCGCGTGCTGCATCAAATTTTAATGTCGAAGACGTGAGATAAGAGAAAAAGAACATGAAAAACTGGAAAACAAGCGCTGAACAAATCCTGACATCTGGCCCGGTTGTGCCGGTGATTGTCATCAATAAACTCGAACATGCCGTGCCGCTGGCGAAAGCGCTGGTCGCCGGGGGCGTTCGCGTTCTGGAAGTCACGCTGCGCACCGCCTGCGCGATGGACGCGATCCGTGCGATTGCCCGCGAAGTGCCGGACGCAATTATCGGCGCGGGCACCGTGCTGAATGCGCAGCAGCTGAAAGACGTCACCGACGCAGGCGCGCAGTTTGCGATCAGCCCGGGTCTGACGGATGACCTGCTGAAGGCCGCAATGGCCGGAACCCTTCCGCTGATCCCGGGGATTTCCACCGTGTCCGAACTGATGCTGGGGTTGGATCACGGTTTGCGTGAATTCAAATTCTTCCCGGCAGAAGCCAGCGGAGGCGTGAAAGCGTTGCAGGCGATTGGCGGCCCGTTCCCGCAGGTGCGTTTCTGCCCGACCGGCGGCATTTCACCGGCGAACTACCGGGATTATCTGGCGCTGAAAAGCGTGCTGTGCATCGGCGGTTCATGGCTGGTTCCGGCTGACGCGCTGGAAAGCGGCGATTACGCGCGTATTACCCAGCTGGCGAAAGAAGCCGTGGCGGGTGCAAAACCGTAACGAATAGACGTAGTAATAAAAGGTAAATAGAAAAGCAGGCCCGCAGAGAATCATTTTTGCGGGCCTGCTTTTTTCATTTATAACGCACTTTTTGTTAAAATTGCCTTGCTGATATTAAAGAACACAGCAGTGAATTCTTATTTATGCAGCACTAAACAGGGTTAAAGTTGTTCTCTGAAAGGGGAATCATATATCGTCAATGAATACGGGTTAATAAGGACGATTATAAAGTAAAGTTTCTGATTTCCCATTGTGCAACTGACCGGCTTTGCACGTTGAATGCCGGAAGTTTTCTGGCATATGAAATATGAACTGTGACTTGCATCACTCTTTTTAAAGCGTGGCCGGTAATCGATAAAAGAGTGTTATTTCAACGTTATCGTAATGTGAGAGTGCAATGTGAAATAAGAAAACTCCCCGCGGATCCTTGGGCGTCTGCACAGTGTTATTTCTATTTTCCTTTCTTATACTGATTCAACCCTCTGAAGGTAGCCTTAAATCACAATCATTGCGTCAACAATACGGGTGAATTAAGGGCGTTATTTACCAAAAAACTGCCAAAAGGATTTTTTATTTTAACAGGGATAGAAAACCTCCGGCTTCTGCATTTCACACGTTGACTGAGATTATTTCAAAGCGTGCTGACGCCGGAAAATGTTACAGAGAGGGATAACATGAGTGTTGAATCTGTGGCGTCAGGAAATAAAAAGACGCATGTCCGTTACATTATTCTGCTGATTATTTTCATTATTACCGCCGTTAATTATGCTGACCGCGTGACATTATCTATCGCGGGAACGGAAGTGTCTAAAAATCTGGGATTAGACGTTGTCGATCTGGGCAAGATATTCTCAGCATTTGGAATTTCTTATCTGCTGATGCAACTGCCCGGCGGCTGGCTACTTGACCGGTTTGGCACCATCAAAGTCTATACTTACAGCCTGTTTTTCTGGTCGTTCTTCACGCTGGTGCAGGGCTTTGTCGGCTGGTTCCCGGTGGCATACGCCGTGGGGTCGCTGTTCCTGCTGCAATTCCTGTTAGGTTTTGCGGAAGCCCCGGCGTTTCCGGCCAACGCCCGCATGGTGGCGGCGTGGTTCCCGACGCAGGAACGTGCCACGGCGTCTTCCATCTTCAATGCGGCGCAGTATTTCTCGCTCGCCATTTTCTCGCCTTTTCTCGGCTGGCTGACCTACGCCTGGGGCTGGGAAAACGTGTTTGTGGTGATGGGCGTGATTGGCTTTGTGCTGACGCTGTTTTGGGTGAAGTTTGTCCGTAACCCGCTTGACCATCCCGGTGTTTCAGCCAGCGAGCTGGAATATATCGAGCAGGGCGGAGCGGTGGTGAATATGGATCAGACGAAATCCAAACAGGGCAAACAAGGCCCTAAATGGAATTACGTCCGCCAGCTTCTGAGCAGCAGAATGATGTTAGGCATTTTCTTCGGCCAGTATTTCCTCAACACTATTACCTGGTTCTTCCTGACCTGGTTCCCGATTTATCTGGTGCAGGAAAAAGGCATGTCGATTCTGAAAGTCGGCCTGATTGCCTCTGTTCCGGCCCTGTGCGGTTTCTGCGGCGGTATTCTGGGCGGCGTGGTGTCGGACAATCTGCTCAAGCGTGGCTTCTCATTAACCGCGGCGCGAAAAATTCCGATTGTGTGCGGCATGATCCTGGCGTCCGGAATTATTCTGTGTAACTACACCGACAATAATGTGGTGGTGGTCGGGCTGATGGCGCTGGCCTTCTTCGGCAAAGGCTTCGGGGCGCTGGGCTGGCCGGTGATTGCCGATACCGCACCGAAAGAAATGATCGGCATGTGTGGTGCGATATTTAATATCTTCGGTAACGTTGCTTCTATCGTCACGCCACTGCTCATTGGTTATCTGGTGAAAAATCTGCATTCATTCAACAGTGCGCTGATTTTCGTTGGCTGTTCTGCGCTGATGTCCATGCTCTGCTATCTGCTGGTGGTCGGCGAAATCAAACGCCTCGAATTTAAGAAAGTGTAAGGCCAAAAAAAAGGTGAATGCAGGCTTTCTGCATTCACGCTTTTATCTGCAATCCCGCGCCCGGATTATCCGCAATGTACCCGGTTCCTGCCGCGTCTTTTCGCTTCATACATGGCCGCGTCGGCGTCGTTGTACAACGTATCAAAGCTGCTGTTCTGCTTTCCCCAGCTTACGCCCAGGCTCGCCGTGACCAGCTGATTTGGCAGTAAATCCAGCGGTGACGCGTTGAGCAGCGCGTGAATATAACCGGCGACAATCACCGACTGGGCTTTGGTGTAGCGTGGCAGCAGGATGGTGAACTCCTCGCCGCCGACGCGTCCGATACTGCCCAGCTCCGGCACGGATTGCTCAATGCGCCGGATCAACCCGCATATCACCGCATCGCCCGCCGGATGTCCGTACTGATCGTTAATCGCCTTAAAGTGATCGATATCGAGCAAAATCAGCCCGGCTTCTCCCGCGTTCAGCGCTTTCGTAATCTGATCAATGATGGCGCTGCGGTTATAAACCCGGGTCAGCGGATCATGCGTGGCCTCATATTCCAGCCGTTCGTTGAGCTGGTTCAGATCCCGCTCTGCGCGGTCGCTGCGGCGGATCAGGCGGTAAGATTCGTTCATGATCTTCTGATAATGCGCGGTCAGTTTGACCAGTGCGTCGCGGTAAACTTCTGCATCCAGCCCCTGCGTTTCCGCCAGTTCACGGTTGTCTTGCAGGATGGCGCTTTCTGCCGTGAATAACTCATCTAAGCTCGTCATGGTAGCTTTCCGCGTGGAGGTGGAAGGCGATGGCGGGGAAATCAAGGCTCAGTTCCTGGCCGAATTCTTCGGAAATATCATCCTCAGGGTCGTAATACCAGTGCAGCGTGGTGGCGATCCCGGCGGCAGCGGCGTTGTTCACCGCACTTAACAGGCTGAAAAGCATTTTGGTGCTGGAGCTGTTGAAGTAACTCAGCGCGACGTGGAGCGTCAGCGGCGAGCCGGTGCCCTGAGACTGCGCAGGCACAAAGTTTTCCAGGGCGGTGATCAGCGGACGATAAAAAGCCGCGGCATTTTCCGGATAAGATTCACCGGCCAGCGACAGAGTTCGGCCATCAAAATCAAATTCAACTTCCGGCGTGCAGGAAGTCGCAGGGATGCTGATATTGTTCATAGTGATGCGCTCTTTTTAGATTATGGCTTTCAGATGAAAAGTGGACAGTTCAGAGGCTTCCACCTGATGAAAAGTAAATTCCAGCGGTTCACTGGCATCGCGGGCGAGGGTGAGCAGGCCGATGTTGGCGCCTTTACTCCACACCGGGCTTTCCGCACGCAGCGACGCTTTATAGGTGAGTTTGATTTCGTCGGCGCTCATGGTTCTGATCGTCTCCAGATATTCGCGCAGCCGCACAATATCTTCCGGACGGATCAGGTTGGTGCTTTCGCACACGTACCGGCCATTATCGATGCCCAGCGTGACAGATCCGAAACGCATCTCGTCGTCAGCACGTGCCAGCGCACGGCTGTCCGAGGAGTAACGCAGGATGTTTTGCACCATCTCAATAAAGGTGGAAAACAGTTTGCGGCGGGTGCTGGAGGAGGCTTCATGCTGTTCGAGATACAAACGGATCACTTCGCCCATTGCGGTAATATTGTTTTGCGAGAAAAATCCGGTGTACTGCAATGCCACCACGTCGTAATGCGGCGCACTGAACGGTCCGGTAAAAACGGGTTCGCTGGTCATAAATAAACTCTACGGTTGCCGGCCCCTGAGGCCACAATAACGAAAACCTAAAAAGGTCATATCATCGCGACGTTGCTGATTGCCCTGCCAGTCGAGATAGGCCTGCATCATCGCTGCCGACAGCTCGGGCACGGGCGCTAAACGGTGCTGTTCGAGCAGCGTTTTCACCTTTTTCTTCCCGAACATGATGTTGCGTTTACCGCCAACCTGATCGGTCAGGCCATCGGTATAAATAAACAGTAAATCCTGCGCATTGAGCGGGGTTTCATGCAGCGTCCAGCGGTAATCAGCGGGCGTTTCGGTATACCCCACCCCCATCCGGTCGGCACTCAGCGCCACCGCTTCTTCGCCTGCGGCCGGTAACAGGAAACCGGAAAGGCGCGCACCGGCCCAGATCAGCCGCGGATCCTGCGGGTCGATAAACGCCGCCATCGCATCGCAGCCGTCGTTGGATGTGGAAGTCTGATTCGACTCTTCGGATTGCCCGAGCGTCTGTTTGATAAACTGGTTCACATGGCCGAGCAGTAAATCCGGGCGGTTGGCCGGGCATTCCTGCAAGGACTTATCCAGCGCCGACGACAGGATCACGGTCATGAACGCGACCGGCACGCCGTGGCCGGTGCAGTCAGCGACAAACAACAGCCAGCCGCCCTCAACTTCATGAAACGCATAAAAATCGCCACCCACCAGATCCCGGGGCTGCCACACCAGGCTCCAGTCTTTGAGCTGCGCCGTCAGCGTTTTATGTGACTTGTTCAGCATCGATTCCTGGATCACGCGCGCATACTCAATACTTTGCATGATTTGCTGATGCTGCTGCGTCTGGACGTTCGACACCGTTTTGATGACGTCGATCCCCAGCCCCATGCCGATGTAATGGCCGCCGGTGGTCAGAATAAATCCGTCCGTTACCGAGCGATCGCCGGACTCCACCATCTTCTGCGCCAGTTCATCGAGCGTACTTTCTGAATCAATCACCAGCGGATGCTTATCCATAAACGCGATACAGCTTTTCCGGTCATACAGTTCGCGAAAATAAGGGCGGGCCATCTGGGAAAGAAAGATATGGCGGTTGATCAGGCCGAACGGACGGTTGTCCTCGATAACGGGCAGGCTGATCAGCGAATGGTGCCGGGTGAATAATTCCATCACTTTCAGATTGTCACTTTCCGGGGTGACAAAGGGGACATCAATACACAATTCCCGGGCAGTTAAAGAACGGGAACTGGGCGTAAATTGTCTTTGCAAATAGCCTGAGCGTTCCATGTTGACAGATCCGGTCACGATAAAGATGAACAGATTACTGCGGAAATATTTCAGTTCATCGGTGCCATTAAGAAAATTCCGAATAACAGATAATAAAAACATTTCTTTACGGCAAACGCCGACATTCATGCACCCCGAAAGCCCGCTTTAAGAAAATCTTAATGAAACGTCTCTAGGATGATTATTACCTCGTAATCGTTTTGCCTGTTTTCTCACGGTGCTGACCGCCGGAAATCACCGGTCACATCACGCCAGCGCTTAAAAAATGAAGGGGCATCATCATGGCTTTAAGCACCGCATTAACCGCCACCTTTGGCGGTTTCCTGATTACGCTGCAATTCACCTCTCTGGCAATCGCTTACTGGCGAATGCGCCGGGGCGTCCGGCGGGATGAAACCCGGGAAACTTCAGAATTTATCGCACTGGTACGGCCGCTGTGCGGGCTTAACGCCTTTGAAGAGGAAACGCTGCGTTCCAGCTTTCATCAGGATTATCCCGGTTACGAAATTGTGTTCTGCGTGGCCTCGCGGTTTGATCCGGTGATCCCGCTGGTGGAAAAACTGATCGCTGAATATCCGCATCAGCGTGCGCGTTTGCTGACCGGTGATGACAAAATATCGGCGAATCCGAAGGTGAACAATCTCAACAAAGCGTGGGAAAACACCACTGCCGGTATTGTGGCGATGGCGGACAGCAACCTGCTTTTTCCGCCGGATTATCTGCGTTCGCTGGTAAATACTTTTGACGCGAAAACCGGGATGGTCAGTTCGCCTGCGACCGGCATTTGCCCGGAAAATATCTGGGGCGCGGTGGAAGCTGCAATGCTCAACACGCATCAGGCGCGCTGGCAGTATCTGTCTGATTTTCTCGGTAACGGTTTTGCACAGGGGAAAACGCTGTGCTGGCGGCGCGAGGTGCTCGATAATGGCGGCGGCATGGCGGCCTTGGGCAGTGAAATGGCGGAAGACGTGGCCTCAACCAAGCTGGTGAGACGCGCCGGGCTGAAAGTGCGTCTACCGGCGCAGCCTTTTGCCCAGCCCGTCGGGCATCGCACGCTGGACGCGGTCTGGAGCAGGCAATTACGCTGGGCGCGTATCCGTCGTGCCGGATTTTTCTGGCTGTTCGTGCCCGAAATTATTATGGGTTTTCTGCCCGCGCTGGCCGCCGTCACCTGGCTGACCGCCGCCGGTGATTTGCCGCTGTTCGCACCGCCAGCGCTGTTTGTGTTGTGGTTTAGCGGTGAATGGGCGCTGGCAAAAGCGCTCGGCTGGCCGCATCAGCTGAGGGATATTCTGGCGATGTGTCTGCGGGATATCATGATGCCCGCGCTGTGGTTAGGCTGCTGGGCAGGGCGCGGTTTTACCTGGCGCGGCAATCCTTCAGGCGAAAAACGCCTCGCCGGTGGAACAAAGTTAACCGGTAAAATAAAACTATCAGGTAAAAAACAACCCGTGCCTGTGAGTCAGTCGCCGGGAAAATAAGGACCGTATGTTTGCTCTTGAAACCCTTGAATCACTGATTAAAGCGCACGGATTGCTGTTTCTGACGCCGCTGGCCATTATCGAAGGGCCGGTGGTGACGGTGCTTGCCGGTTATTTTGTCCGCCTCAACTATTTCAGTTTATCCGTCATCTTCGCCGTGGTGATGGCGGGAGAAATTCTCGGGGATATTCTTTTTTACTCACTGGGGCGCTGGGTGATCGGGCCGGACGGACAACCGCCCGGCTGGCTGGCGCGTCTGGGGCTGACGCAGCCCAGACTGGAAAAGATGGTGCGCAGTTTTGACAGCAAAGGCGGGCGGTTGCTGGTGTTAGCCAAGCTGACCCATTCCGCCGGAGCGCTGGTGCTGACCGGCGCGGGCATGGCGCGGATGTCGCTTATCCCGTTTTTGTTCTACAACATCATCGCCGCCATTCCCAAGAGCCTGTTTCTGCTGGCGATCGGCTGGATGTTCGGCGACATCATCGCGCAGGTGAACAACTGGATCCTGTACGTCTCGCTCGGGCTGCTTATCGTGCTGGTTGCCGCGGGCATCATGTGGATGAGGAGCAAAGAATGATCACCGTCAGTTGCATTATCCCGGCGTGTAATGAAGCGACGCGTATCGGCAAAGTGCTGGATGTCGTGCGCAACCATCCCTTGCTGTTTGAGATTATCGTGGTGGATGACGGTTCAGCGGATAACACCGCAGACGTGGCGCGGGAAAAGGGCGTTCGCGTGGTCAGGCTGGCAAAAAATCAGGGTAAAAGCCACGCGGTGGCGGAAGGCATTGCGGCCGCAAGGGGCAGCCATCTGTTGATGCTGGATGCCGATCTCATGGGGCTGAACGAGTGCGATATCACCCGGCTGGTTCAGCCGGTAATACAAAATCAGGCGGATGTGACTATCAGTCTGAGGCGTAACAGCCCGTGGATCTGGCGGTGTATCGGGCTGGATTATATTTCCGGCGAGCGGGTGTTTGCGCGCGAACTGCTGGCAACGCGGCTGGACGAAATCCGCGCTTTGCCGCATTTCGGGCTGGAAGTCTGGATCAACCGGTTGTGGATCGCCGCCGGATTTCGCGTACAGGTGGTCAGCTGGAAGGGCGTTATCAGCCCGTACAAAGCCGCTAAAATGGGCTGGCTGCGCGGTTTAATGGCGGATGTGTCGATGATGCGGGATATCTTCCGCACCATTACGTTGCGGGAATCTGTACAACAAATCATCAGCCTCAGACGCCGTAGTCAGGCATGACGTTGGCCTGAATGTTAACGATAATTTTCTGCGCCGCTACCTTCACTTTGACATTTTTCTTCTCTGTTTATTATTTGGTTACAAATAAAGCACTCTTTACACTATATTCTTAATTTCACATTACTCTGTTGCAAATCCTCATACTCCATTTCTTCCTTCCTGTTCGGGCAACTGATATCAATTATCATTAATAATTGATAATGCTTCTTGTTGCCGCGGAGTCAGCCCTTTGTTAGCCACTTTTATTATCGGACTTCGTGAAGGTTTAGAAGCCGCGCTTATCGTCGGGATCATTGCGGCGTTTCTCCGTAAGAATGGCAAAAGTCTGACCGCGATGTGGGTCGGCGTGGTGCTTGCCGTGGTGCTTTCTGTGGTGGTCGGTGTGGCGCTGGATCTGACCGAACGCGCGCTGCCGCAGGCGGGGCAGGAAGGGATGGAATCGGTGATTGGCGGCGTCGCCGTCTTCTTCGTCACCGGCATGATTTTGTGGATGAACACACACGCCCACAACATGAAGAAAGAGCTGGAAAGCGAGGCCGCGCAGGCGATCAGCCAGTCGGGCGCCTGGGCGCTGGCGAGCATGGCATTTCTGGCCGTGCTTAAAGAGGGTTTTGAAACCAGCGTTTTCCTGCTGGCTACTTTCTCGGTGGCGCAGTCGGCGGCCTGGGCTGCCGCCGGGGCGGTTATCGGCCTGCTGGTGGCGGTATTTATCGGCTGCGGGATTTATTACGGCGGCATCCGCATCAACCTTTCCCGCTTCTTCCGCTTCACCGGCCTGTTCCTGATTTTCGTCGCCGGTGGCCTGATTATTACCTCACTGATGACCGCGCACGAAGCGGGCTGGCTCAACATCGGGCAGCAGCGCGTTGCCGATCTCACCTGGCTGGTGCCGCCTGGCACGGTTCGTTCGGCGCTGATCACCGGCGTTCTGGGCATTCCTGCCGCTCCGAACCTGATTGAAACTTTTGGCTGGGTGCTCTACATCGCGATTGTCACGGTGATGATTTACTGGCCCGCAAACCGTCGTCCTTCTCCAAAAGTTGCTGCCCGCACGTTGCTGGCGTCCGCCGCAGTACTGGCGCTGGCGGCCATTTCTCTGTTGCTGTTTTATCCCACTTTTACGCTTCAGGTGCCGGATACCGCGCCGCTGGTCAGCAATGACGCGCAAAACGCCGCAGGGCAGTTACAGCTTCTGCCGGTGGCCGGAAACGGTTATCAGCTGAGTGTAAAAACGGCCAGCGGCGGTACCACCCTGATTAACCTGCCTGCGGATGCGGCAACGGCGGGCAGCCAGGCCGGAATGCCAGCGGATGAATGGACGGTTAAAAGTACGTATTCGCCGCCGGGCGCACCGGCGATTCTGGATCTCGATGCGGTGGTGGCGTTGTACGGCAACCGTATCCCCATCGGGCTGGATCCGGCGCAGCATCCGGGGCCGTATCAGGCGGCGTGGACGCTTCACTGCAACGTTCAGGTTTCCGTGGCGCAGGGCGTTTTGCTCGGGGCCAGCGCGCAGGCCGACGAAGTGATCACGCTTTCAGGCAGCGGCCTGCAATCTCCGCGCACCGTCACGGCGCGCCATCCTACGGCAGCGGCGTCCGACTGTAACTGGCAGGTGAGCGGCGCGTATCAGCAGAGCGTTTCTGACGCGCTGCAACAGATGCAAACTTATCAGGATACTTACCGTTTTTGGGCTGTCATGTTGCCTGTTCTTCTGGTGGCGCTGGCCCTTATTTTTGTCATCTCTGCATTACGGGTTCTCTTGAAACTCCGCAATGAACGGCTTTCTGTTTCGGGTAAAGACGGCCTGTCATTCGGTTCCCCATTACACACTGGCTTGCCAAAAAATAAATAAAGGATAGGAAACTTATGCGCATTAAGACGTTTAAGAAAAAAGAATCTCTGATGACGGCCGCGGGTCTGACGGCATTGCTGATGTTTTCCGTGGAAGCGCCTGCCAATGCGGCATCAGCGGCTCCGGTGAAAAACGGCGTTTCTGAAGTGAATATCACCATGACCAGCGCTGCAGAGGGCACCTGCGTAGTGGATCACGATTCTGCGAAAGCCGGCCCGGTGACGTTTAACGTGGTGAACAAAACCGCGACGGCGATCACCGAATTAGAGCTGCTGAGCAACAACCGTATTCTGGGCGAAAAAGAGAACCTCGCGCCGGGGCTGCCAGCGGTGAAATTCACCCTGACGCTCGATGGCGGCAAATACCAAATCTATTGCCCGGGCGCGAAACGTGAACTGATCGACTTCACCGTGACCGGCAAAAGCGCCGCGCAGCCGCAGGGCAGCACCGCCACCATTCTGGCGCAGGGCACCAAAGATTACGCGACCTATGTGAATGGCGTGGTGGACGCGATGGTCGTGGCCGTTAACCGCCTGAAAGCGGATATCGATGCCGGCGATCTGGCGACGGCCAAAGCTGATTACGCCAAAGCGCGTCCGTTCTACGAACGTATCGAATCTGACGTGAACGGTTTTATTCTGCCGGGCTTCAAGGCGACCGATAACGCCGGGAATCTGGATTATCTGATCGACATGCGTGCCTCCAATCTGGATCCGAAAGCGGGCTGGCACGGCTTCCACGCCATCGAACGTGACCTGTTCGGTCAGGGCAAAATCACCGCCGAAACCAAACAAACGTCCACCGAATTGCAGCAGAACGTGGTGCGTCTGGACGCGCTGACCAAAGCGCTGACCTACAAACCGGAAGATCTGGCTAACGGCGCAGCCGACCTGCTGGAAGAAGTGCAAAACACCAAAATCAACGGGGAAGAAGAGGCATTCAGCCACTTCGATCTGGTGGATTTCGCCGGTAACGTCGAAGGCGCGCAGCAGGCATTTGCTTACCTGCAACCGGGTCTGGAAAAAATTGATCCGGAGCTGACTAAACAGGTTGCCGCGCAGTTTGCTGCCGTTCACGACATGCTGGAAACCTATCGTGATCCTAAAGTCCCGGGCGGATACAAATACTACACGGCTGAACTGAAAGCGTCTGATGCCGCCAAACTGAGCCGCACCATTCAGGCGTTGCAGGAACCACTGTCCAAAATCGCTGAGAAAGTGGCGGCGAATAAAGGAGCCTGATGAATGAGCGACAAACTCCATCCGGCCAGGGAGGCCGGTAAGTTTTCTCGTCGTGAATTGCTGAAAGGAGCAGTGGCTGGCGCCAGTGCTCTGGCTATTCCAACGGTCAGCTATGCGCACGGGCAGGCCACGGCCGCCCGCGACCCGGAAGATAAAATTGACCTTTCCCGTCAGTATTCTTTTTACGGTCACGAAGGACAGGTGGGGATCAGCACGCCGCCGCAGCGTCATATCATGTATATGACGTTTGATCTGACAACGTCTGCGCGTCAGGACTTGCAGGTTCTGCTGGCGCGCTGGTCGTCGGCAATTGCGCAGCTGATGAAAGGCGGCACCATCGGTCAGGTTGAACCTGCCCGTGACAGCGGCGTCGGGATGGATACCGGTGAGGCAATGGATCTCGGCCCGGCGTCACTGACGGTGACCGTCGGTCTGGGGCCGCGCGTCTTCACGGACACCTTCGGGCTGACGCAGCACAAACCGGTGCTGATGCGTAACCTGATGCAGTTGCCGAGTGACGATATGCAGCCGGAACTGACCGGCGGTGATTTGTCATTACAGGCCTGTGCGGACGATCCGCAGGTGGCGTATCACGCCATCCGCGATCTGGCGCGTATTGCCAAAAGCACCGGCGCAGCCCAAACCCGCTGGACGGTCATGGGCTTTGGTCGTGCGTCTGCGGGAAAAGGGCAGTCCACGCCGCGCAATCTGTTCGGCTTCAAGGACGGCACGCGCAACATCACCGAGAAAGCTGATTTCGACAAATATGTCTGGATCAAAGACGGTGGCCCCGCGTGGCAGCAAAACGGCAGTTATCAGGTCGTGCGTAAAATCAAAATTCACATTGAAAGCTGGGACACCGATCGCGTCAGTGATCAGAACAATGTGTTCGGACGCCACAAAGTTTCCGGTGCGCCGTTAACCGGCACAAAGGAATTTGATACGCCTGATTTTAAGAAGAAGGATGCAGACGGAAACCTGATCATTCCGGCGACCGCGCACATCAGTCTGGCGTCGCATGAAAATAATCAGGGCATCAAAATCTTACGCCGTTCTTACAACTACACGGACGGTCTGAATAACATGGCGCAGCTGGACGCCGGCCTGTTGTTTATCAGTTATCAGAAAGATCCCGCGCAGTTTGAAGCGCTGCAAACCCGTCTGGGTTCTTCCGATGCGCTGAACGAATACATTTCCCACATCGGTTCGGGGATCTTCTTTGTGCCGCCTGCGCCGAAAGAAGGGTCGTATATCGGCGCGGAAATGTTCGAATCCTGAAAATTTGCCTCAACGGTTTTACGCTGAACCTCTTGCAATCAGCGTAAAACCGATATCCACCACGCTTTGCGCCACCGGCAATCCTTCAATTTTATCTGCCAGCAACGTGGCGGCCTGCTGTCCGATTTTCAGCTCTGTATTGCTGGCAGCTGACCGCTGACTTTGGGCGGAAAGGTTTCCACCAGCCAGTCGATAAACACGCGCAGGCGATGCGGAACGTGGCGGTTTTGCGGATAGACCACATGGAACGGATAGGGCGCAGGCCGCCACTCTGTCAGGATTTCCACCAGCGTTCCGCGGTGCAGCGCCTCGCAAATGGAATAGCTGAACGTCTGGATAATCCCCAGACCGGCAAGTCCGGCCGCCAGATGGGCGTTGCTTTCATTCACGCCGATACGGTGATCGACCTTAATTTCCGTTTTCCCGCCATCGCGTTCAAAACGAAACGGAAAAGCCCGGCCATTCTGCGGTGAAAGATAACTCACCAGCCGGTGGCCGTTTTTCAATTCATCGGGATAAGCCGGTGTGCCGAAGGCTTTCAGATAAGCCGGTGTCGCACAGGTGATAAGCGTCGCATGGCCGATATTGCGGGCAATCAGCGAAGAGTTGTCCAGCGGCCCGCCGCGTATCACGCAGTCCACATTATCACTGATGAGATCAACCGGACGGTCAGAAACGCCCAGATCCAGACGGATTTCGGGATAACGCGTCATAAAATCAGCCAGTCCCGGGATCAGCACATCGCGCGCCGTTGAACCGCCGACGTCAATGCGCAACAGCCCGCGTGGCTTGCTGCGCACGGCGTTAAACGCCGTATCGACATCGTCGAGATCGCGCAGAATGCGCGCCGTTTTCTCATAATATTCACTGCCTTCCGGCGTCACCGTCACGCGCCGTGTGGTGCGCTGTAACAACCGCACGCCAAGATGCGCCTCGAGTTCCTGCACCATTTTGCTCAGCGTCGCATTGGGCATATCCAGAGAATCCGCCGCGCGGGTGAAATTGCCCGCCTCAACCACCCGGGCAAACGCCCGTATTGCCGTTAACTGATCCACACGCTTTTCCCGCCGGTTATCCGATGTTTTGATTATACACGCACAGAAATAGTCATTTTCATTTTTCGCTATTTTTCAATAAACCGTCGGGCGCTAAATTACAGCCATGCCTGAGGCGGCCGACAATGCTCACCTACCTCAGGCCACTTTACTTAACCTGATCTGACTTTGAGGAATGAAAAATGACAACTCCACTGAACGGTAAAATTGCACTGGTCACCGGCGGGACAAGCGGCATTGGTTTGGGTACAGCGAAAGAGCTGGCAGAACAGGGCGCGCAGGTCTTTATCACCGGCCGCCGTCAGGCAGAACTGGACGCCGCCGTCGCTGAAATCGGCGCTGCGGCAACGGGTATCCGCGCCGACGCTTCCGTTCTGGCCGACCTTGATGCGGTTTATGCACAAATCGCCAAAACCGCAGGACGTCTGGACATTCTGTTCGCTAACGCCGGTGGCGGCGATATGCAACCGCTGGGCGGCATCACCGAAGAACACTTCGACCGGATTTTCGGCACCAACGTTCGCGGCGTATTATTCACGGTTCAGAAAGCTCTACCGCTGCTGACCGATGGCGCATCGGTCATCCTGACCGGCTCCACTACGTCGGTGCTGGGCACGGCGAGTTTCAGTGTGTACAGCGCCAGTAAGGCCGCCGTGCGTAACTTTGCCCGCTCATGGGCACTGGATCTGAAAGACCGCGGCATCCGCGTCAACGTCGTCAGCCCGGGCCCGGTCCGCACGCCGGGCTTAGGCGACCTGGTTCCGGAAGAACACCGTCAGGGCCTGTTCGATGCGCTGGCCGCACAAGTCCCGTTAGGCCGTCTGGGTGAACCGAAAGAAATCGGTAAAACCGTTGCATTCCTGGCCTCTGATGCCGCCAGCTTTATCAACGGTGTCGAACTCTTCGTCGACGGCGGGATGGCGCAGGTCTGAGCATTAAAACGTGAGCAAAATGAACCGGCGGAATAGGGCCGGTCTTTTTGTATCCACCAACCAAACGGGCATAACCCCGTACAAATCTGTCTAACCCAGGCCCTGCATTCGGGTTGTCACCTTAAGATATACGATATATTCTCTAAGTTCATTTCTTCGCCGGATTTGCACATGACAACTGCCAGACCGCTTCTTGATGTCCGCTCTCTTGCCCTTCATACCGCCGCCGGTTTACCGCTGGTAAAGCCGGTTTCATTGCAGGTAAACCGCCGTGAAATTGTGGCGCTGGTCGGTGAGTCCGGTTCGGGGAAAACCCTGAGTTCGCTGGCACTGATGGGGCTGTTGCCGCCCGGCGTGAGTATGAACAGCGGTGAAATCTGGCTCGATGATCAGAAGATTGCCAGCCCGAACACCCCCTTTGACGCGCCGGTGCGCGGGAAACGGCTGGCGATGATTTTTCAGGAACCGATGACCAGCATGAATCCGGTGCTGAAAGTCGGGGAGCAGATTGCCGAGGTTCTGGTTCGCCATCAGCAGCTGAGCTGGAAACAGGCACATCGCGAAGCGGTAGCATTGCTCGATCGCGTCGGGATTGTGAACCCGGAACAACGGGCAAAGCAGTATATTCACCAGCTTTCCGGTGGGATGCGCCAGCGGGTGATGATCGCCAGCGCCATCAGCTGTAAACCGGCGTTGCTGATTGCGGATGAGCCGACGACGGCGCTGGACGTCACCATTCAGGCACAAATTTTGACGCTGTTGCAGGAACTGCAACAGGAAATGGACATGGGCATTTTGCTGATTACACATGACCTGAGCGTGGTGGCGCGTTACGCCGACCGCGCTTACGTAATGCATCAGGGAAATCTGGTCGAGCAGGGGCCGGTGGCGCAGTTGCTGACGGATCCGCAGGAGCCGTATACCCGCAAACTGATTGGTGCGTCGCAGCCGGAGCCGCGTGAAAAGACCGGTGAAATCAGCGCGGATTCGCCGCTGGTGCGGCTGCGCGGGCTGACCAAAAGTTATCCGCAGGCGCAGCGTTTGCCCTTTGTTCCGGCTAAACGTCAGACGGTGCTTTTCCCGACCACGCTGGATATCCGCCGGGGTGAAATTCTCGGGCTGATCGGTGAATCCGGTTCCGGCAAAACTACGCTCGGGCGCGCCATCATTGGCCTGACGGACACCGACAGCGGCGATATCGAATTTGACGGCGTATCGCTGACACTGGCCAGCCACGGGACACGGCAGAAAATGCGCCGCCGTGCGCAGATTATCTTTCAGGACCCTTACGCCAGCCTGAATCCGAAAATTACTATCGGCGAGCAGATTGCCGAACCGCTGCGCGTGTATAAACTGCGGCCTGCGGCACTGATACAGGCGCGGGTAGAAGAATTACTGAAACTCGTCGGGCTGGAAGCGCATCACGCCAGCCGCCTGCCCGGCGCATTTTCAGGCGGTCAGCGTCAGCGTGTGGCAATCGCCCGTGCGCTGGCGCTGGAGCCTGAATTACTGGTGGCGGATGAAGCGGTTTCGGCGCTGGATCTTTCGGTACGCGGGCAGATTCTGGCGCTGCTGGATCGCTTACGCCAGCAGCTCGGGCTGACTGTGCTGTTTATCAGTCACGATCTGGCGGCGGTGAAACAGGTGTGCGATCGCGTGGTAGTGCTGTATCACGGGAAAATCGTGGAAAGCGGCGATACGGCGCGGGTTCTGCGTGCGCCGCAACATCCTTATACGCAAACCTTACTGGCCGCCGCGCCCGATATCACGCGGGCGCTGCAACTGCGTCGGGCGGGTTAACAGCCCGTCAGCATCGGCAGTTCCTGGTGTTCCGCCCATTCATGCCATGACCCCACGTACACCGCCAGCTGGCGATAACCGGCCAGCTGAAGCGCGGTGTACACCGTAGCCGCCCGCGCGCCGCGATGACAATAAATGATCACCCGCCGGTCAGGCGATAAGCCCGCGGCTTCTGCCCGCTGACGGATTTCCTCTGCGCTGAGAAATGAGCCGTTTTGCACCACATCTTCCCAGAAAAGCAGTTTCGCGCCGGGGATCCGGCCTGCGCGATGGCAGCATTCATGCGCAAATTCACCGCTGAATTCCGTCGGGCGACGCGCATCCAGAATTTGTGCGCCACTGGCCTGCGCGTTCAGCACTTCATCGCGCGTGGCAGTCAGGTCCTTATGATAAACCGGGGAGTTTAAAGCGTCCGGGCTGTCCGGGCTGACCACCGCGCTGCGTCCGGTGCCGGGCTGTAATTTGCCGCCTGCCTGTACCCAGGCGTCCAGTCCGCCGTCCAGTATCAGCGCATTGTCGATGCCGCCGAACTGCGCAAACCATGCGCCGCGCGGGGAACGCATACCCACCTGTTGTTCGAAGAATACTGGCGTGACGTTGTCACTGATCGTCAGTTGTTGCCATGCCCGGTGGAAGGCATCCGCCATGCCCCGGATGCCTGCAACGGTGCTGTCGGGAATAAAATAATCGTACACGTTGAGATGAAGTGCGCCGGGCAACGTTTCGGCCTGCCACTGTGAGAATTCACGGACGTCAATCAGGGCAAATTCCTGCCCAAGCTGGCGGCGCGACAACAGCTCTGCGGCACCGATCAGCCGCCGGTGATTGAGAACATTTTGTGCGGGTAAAGGATAAACAGCCAAATTCTTACTCCGGGAAAAGCGATAAAAGCGTGCCCGTTCCGCGTTCGGCGGCGAGTTTTAGTACGCGCGATGCGAGGGCGATGTCAAAAACGTTGAGGCCGAACGGGGAGAAATACACGCTGTCATCAGCCGCCGGTCGCCAGCCGTCGAGCAGCAGATTGCCTAAATCGGCGTCCACGTGTTCGGGCAGGAATTTTCCGGCGCGGTACATCTGAAACAGACTTTTGGCGCTGGTTTCACAGAAATCTCCCCATAAATCAACCAGCACGCGCGTCGAGCGGTTAATCGCTGCGAAGGACACTTCGTGATAGCCAACCTGAATCACCAGACGACCGGCGCGGATCGCTTCCGGCCCGAGCAGCGGTTCGGCGGCGCTGGTGCAGGTGATCACGGCGTCAGCGTCCTGCGCCAGCGCATTGTGAAGATCGGGAACCCGAATCAGCGGCCAGGGGAATTGCGTGTTATCCACCGGCAACGCAGACGCACTGCGATCCCACCAGCTGACCTGGTGAAGCTTGGGGAAAAGCTGGCGAAGCATGTCGAGATGCGCCATCGCCTGAACGCCTGCACCGAGCAGTAACACGCGCTGAACCGGACGCGGCGCGGCATGGCGCAGCGCAAGGGCCGACACCGCTGCGGTACGCGTGGCGGTCAGCGCGCCGCTCTCCACCAGCCCGAGCGGCTGGCCGTTATCGGCGCGGTTAATCAGCGTCAGCGCCATCGCCTGCGGGAACGGGTCCTGAGCATCCGGGCGATGTGCGGTCCATTTTACCCCGGCGGCGTTAAACCGCCCGCCAACGCTGGCGGGCAAGGCATAGGCTTTGCCGCGCGGCGTGCCTAAACTGACGTGGGTTTCCGCAGGCATCTGCGCCGTATTCTGGCGCATCAGCGTGACAACGTCACAAATATCTTCCAGCGCGGCTTGCGGATCGGTGCCGCCCAGCGCCACCACGTCCGCGCGGTTCAGTGTGCGAAAACCGGATGTCATATTCAGTGCTCCAGCAACGTTTGTGCAAACGGATAAAGCGCCGGTGAGCCGCCGCAGTGCACGAAAATCACCCGCGAACCGGCGCTGATTTTGCCTTGCTCCGTCAGGCTGATTAAGCCGTGCATCGCTTTGCCGGTGTAAACCGGATCCAGCAACACACCTTCGGCCTGCGCCACACGGTAAATGGCATCGATACCGCCGTCAGAAGGCACACCGTAGGCGGTGCCGACAAAACCGTCTTCAATCCAGATATCTTCCGGCGTCCAGCTTTGCGGCCACTCGAGCAGGTCAGCGCAATCCTGCGCCATGGCTGAAATGCGGGTCTGAAACCAGTCGGCTTTGGCGCTGACGCTGATACCGACAATTTTGGTGTGCGGCCAGTAACGGCGCGCACCGACGTACAATCCCGCCAGCGTCCCGCCGGAGCCGGTTGGGGCGACGATGACGTCCGGCGCAGGTTCGCCTCGCTCTTTCAGCTGAGCGTCCATTTCTTCAATGGCGCGGACATAACCCAGTGCGCCAAGCGGTGTGGCACCGCCCAGCGGGATAATCAGTGCTTTTTCACCCCGCGCCTGTGCGGCGTCAGCATGGGCGTTCATCGCACCTTCAATCTGAGTGAAATAGCCGTCCGGATCGAGAAACTCCAGCTCCGCGCCAAAGAGTTTGTCGAGCAGCAGGTTGCCCTGATACGTCCCGGGCTGATTGCCACGCAGCACCAGCACCGGTTTCATGCCGAACTTACGCGCGGCGGCGGCGACCATACGCGCGTGATTTGACTGATGTCCGCCGGTGGTGATCACCACATCCACGTTCTTGCGGCAGGCATCGGCCATCAGATATTCCAGCTTACGGACCTTATTGCCACCGCCGCCGAAACCGGTGTAATCATCGCGTTTGATGTCCAGCGTGACGCCAAGTGAGTCACCTAATGTGGTCAGGCGTTCAAGTGGCGTGGGGAAGAACCCCAGTGAAACTCTTTCAAAATCATCGGACTGTTTCATGGTAAATATCCTGCTGGTTTATTTTTAAAACTTTCCCGGGAGTTGACGCAAAAT
>NZ_JAEMGT010000081.1:0-41857 GCF_017655185.1 Rahnella sp. ChDrAdgB13
GGAAGAATTATTATTCAACTGCATGGATATAAAGGATATTATTCCCGATAAGTTTAATGCGTAAGCCCTGCCGCTTGCTTCATGGAAAATAACCGGTAAAGGCTTATTTATACGCTGACTGGTGAACGCCAACCGCACGGCCAGAAGGGTCATCCATGTTTTTGAACGCTTCATCCCATTCGATGGCTTTCGCTGAAGAACAGGCCACTGACGGGCCGCCAGGAACACATTCAGCCGCGCTTGGAACCGGGAACAGTTCTTCGAAAATGGTGCGGTACAGGTAGCCTTCTTTTGACGTCGGCGTGTTGTACGGGAAACGGAAATGCGCTGTTTCGAGCTGTTGATCGGTAATCTGCTGAGACGCGACTTCTTTTAACGTATCGATCCAGCTGTAACCTACGCCGTCAGAGAACTGTTCTTTCTGGCGCCATGCCACGCTGTGTGGCAAATAAGACTCAAAACATTCGCGGAGGATATGTTTTTCCATTTTGCCGTTGCCGCACATTTTGTCTTTCGGGTTGATGCGCATTGCGACGTCGAGGAATTTTTTATCCAGGAACGGTACGCGGGCTTCAACGCCCCAGGCGGACATCGCTTTGTTGGCACGGGCACAGTCATACATGTGCAGGGCCAGCAATTTACGCACGGTTTCTTCGTGGAATTCTTTCGCGTTCGGCGCTTTATGGAAGTACAGGTAACCGCCCAGGACTTCGTCAGCACCTTCGCCGGACAACACCATCTTGATGCCCATCGCTTTGATTTTACGGGACATCAGATACATCGGCGTTGACGCACGAATGGTGGTCACGTCGTAAGTTTCGATGTGATAAATCACGTCACGGATAGCGTCCAGACCTTCCTGCACGGTGAAGTGGATTTCATGGTGCACGGTGCCTAAATGGTTTGCGACTTCCTGAGCAGCGCGCAGATCCGGAGAACCTTCCAGACCGACCGCAAAGGAGTGCAGCTGTGGCCACCACGCTTCGCTCTGATCTTTATCTTCAATGCGGCGACCGGCAAATTTCTTGGTAATTGCTGAAATCACGGAAGAATCCAGACCACCGGACAGCAGCACGCCGTAAGGCACGTCAGACATCAGGTGACTTTTCACCGATTCTTCCAGCGCATCTTTCAGCGCCGCAGCGTCAGTGACGTTGTCTTTGACCTTTTCGAAATCGAACCAGTCACGCTGGTAATATTCACGGATTTCGCCTTCCTGGCTCCACAGGTAACTGCCTGCCGGGAATTCTTTGATGGTGCGGCAAACCGGCACCAGCGCTTTCATTTCAGACGCCACGTACATGTTGCCGTGTTCGTCGTAACCCATATACAGCGGGATGATGCCCAGATGGTCGCGGCCAATCAGGTACGCGTCTTTTTCTGTGTCATAGAGAATGAAGGCGAACATGCCTTGCAGTTCATCGAGGAATTCAGGGCCTTTTTCCTGATACAGCGCAAGAATCACTTCGCAGTCAGACGCGGTCTGGAATTCGTATTTGTCACCCAGTTCTGCGCGCAGAGCCTGATGGTTGTAGATTTCGCCGTTTACAGCCAGAACGTGGGTATGTGCTGCGTTGTACAAAGGCTGTGCGCCGTTGTTCACGTCGACAATCGACAGACGCTCATGCGACAGAATCGCTTTGTCGCTGGCGAACACGCCGGACCAGTCAGGCCCGCGGTGACGCATCAGGCGCGAGAGTTCCAGCGCTTTTTTGCGCAGCTCGACGGAGTCAGTTTTGATATCGAGCACACCGAAAATTGAACACATATTTCTATCTCCCTAACGACGTTTCTCTGGCTGTCATTTTTATGTTTGCGAATGAGGATCAACGTTGCCGTTCTTTCAGTTTTAGTCAGGCTTTGTTGCGTTGCTGACTATGAAAATGCGTCAAAACCCCTGTGTTGTGCAAGTGGTTTAACGCTCTTCTGATAAATAGTTGGTTGAGTGCAGGTAATCTTTAACGAATCAGTGGTTTTATGGCATTTTCATTAGCGGATTATTAATTTAATCGCCGAAAATTGAGGAGGATTCAAAAAAAGAGAAAAGTGAATGAAAATCAAGCAGCAGGACGAAAAAAAACGAGCCGGGATAGCAATCCGGGCTCGTTTTCATATATTTATGAGTGGCTGTTAAATCACGTCGATATCGGCAACGGAAGGGTAAATCCAGGTCGGACGGAACGGCATTCCCTCAATATCATTGAGGGTGGAAACACCGGTCAGCACCAGAATAGTTTCCAGACCCGCCTGGAAACCCGCCAGAATATCTGTTCGCAGATTGTCGCCCACAATGACCGTTTCTTCGGAATGCGCCTGCATTTTATTGAGCGCCGAGCGGATAATCCACGGGCTCGGCTTGCCGACGTAAAACGGCTGGCGTCCGGTAATTTTCTCGATTGGTGCGCATAACGCGCCACAGGCTGGAACAAAACCGTGGCCGTGATTGTCCGGGTTTGTCGCAATAAAGCGCGCGCCATTCGCCACGAAATACGCCGCTTTATGAATCATGTCCCAGTTGTACGAACGCGTTTCGCCGACGATCACAAAATCAGGATTGATGTCTGTGATGGTAAAACCCGCTTTATACAGCTCGTGAATCAGAGCGCCTTCGCCAACGACGTAGGCTTTTTTACCTTCCTGACGTTTCAGGAAATCAGCTGTCGCCATCGCGGACGTGAAGAACGCGCTTTCCGGCACTTCAAGACCGGCAGCGCTGAAGCGGTTTGCCAGATCCTGCGCTGTCTGGGAAGGGTAGTTGGTGAGAATGACCAGAGGCATTCCCTGTTCCTGAATTCGGGCCAGAAAGCGATCGGCGCCGGGTACAGCTGTGTTGTCGTGCAACAGCACGCCATCAATGTCACAGATTACATTCTTAATTGTCATGATTTCCAAACCCACATTTTTCAGCCCCATTCCTGGCAGCCAATTACTATAGCACGCCTTAATTTTCCATCAGACGCTGCAACAGAACGCCATTCAGCATAGCCCGTTTGACCAGCGAAAATGCACCAATCGCGGACTGATGATTAAGCGCGGAAGTCACAACCGGTAGATTACGGCGGAAATCTTTCAAAACCTGAGCATTAATGCAGTTTTGGATGGCCGGCAGCAGGACTTTATCCGCTTCGGTAATTTCACCGGCAATCACCACTTTTTGCGGATTAAACAGGTTGATCGCAATGGAAACGCCTTTGCCAAGCTGACGGCCCACATGCTCAATCACTTCAGTGGCCAGCGCATCATGGCGATTGGCGGCTTTGCAGATAGCGGAAATTGAGCAATCGTTCAGACTGAGTTTACTGGCGTAACCCTGCGTGAGCAGATGGCGTACACGGTTTTCGATAGCCGCGTTGGCCGCAACGGTTTCCAGACAGCCGAAGTTTCCGCAATGACAGCGTTCGCCCAGCGGGTCGATCTGAATGTGGCCGATTTCACCCACGTTGCCGTTGCTGCCGAGGAAAATCTGGCCGTTAACGATAATTCCTGCGCCGGTACCGCGGTGAAGACGAACCAAAATGGAGTCCTGACAGTCGCGGGTTGCCCCGAAATAGTGCTCGGCGAGGGCCAGGCTGCGGATATCGTGGCCGACAAAGCTGGTGACTTTGAATCTGGCTTCCAGCGCATCGACTAATTTCCACGCACCGACGCTGATATGCGGCATATAGCGGACGATGCCTTTATTCGGATCGACCAGGCCTGGAAGGATGACAGAAATGGCAATCAGTTCGCGGATTTTACGCTGATTCAGCTCGATAAATTGCGCGATTGCCTCAAATAAGGCGTTCTCAAGCGTTTCCTGAGTGCGTTCGGGCAGGGAATAATGTTGTTCGGCCAGTGACTTGGCGCTGAGATCGTAGAGCGTGATGGTCGCGTCATGTCGGCCAAGACGAACGGCGATGGTATGAAAAGGACGGGTTTCGGTGATGATCGAAATAGCGCGGCGACCCCCGGTGGAAGCCTGCTGATCCACTTCTTTGATCAGCCCGCGCTCGAGTAACTGTCGGGTAATTTTGGTGACACTGGCGGGCGCTAACTGGCTCATGTCGGCGATTTGAATGCGCGAAATGGGCCCTTGTTGGTCAATCAGGCGGTAAACCGCCGCGCCGTTTAACTGCTTAACCAGATCAACGTTGCCGATTTGTGCCTGCTGTCCGCCAGTTGTCATCAATGCTGTTATCCGCTCAATTAAACTTCGTCACCATTAACGATAGTTTTTGTGATTTTAAAATCATGAGTGAACGCGGTGAGGTTGGCGACTTTGCCTGCTTCAATGCTACCCAGCTGGCCGTTGAGGCCAATCGCGCGGGCCGGATAAAGCGATGCCATACGCAACGTTTCATCCAGTGCAATGCCGACATGTTCAACGCTGTTTTGAACTGCTTCGATCATGGTCAGCGCAGAGCCGCTCAGTGTTCCGTTTTCGTCCACACAGAGTCCGTCACGGTAGTATATTGTTTTACCGGCAAAAATGAACTCATCAATATTGGCACCCGCTGGCGCAGTGGCGTCGGTGACCAGCACCAGTTTCTCGCCTTTGAGCTTTTTCGCGTTGCGAATATTGGCGTAATCGACATGCAAACCGTCGGCAATCACACCGGTATACACTTCCGGTGTATCGAAGATTGCACCAATAAGGCCAGGCTGACGACCTGTAATCGCTGGCATTGCATTATAAAGGTGCGTTGCGAAGGTGATACCGGCCGCAAAACCCGCGCGGGCTTCGGCATACGTCGAATTGGAATGGCCTGCGGAAATCACAATACCGGCAGCGCTCAGCTGACGGATATAGCGGGCTTCAACCTGTTCCGGCGCAAGCGTCAGCTGTGTGATGACATCGGCGTTTTCACACAGAAAATCAATCATGGCGTCGTCGGGCTTACGGATAAAGGCCGGATTGTGGGTGCCTTTTTTCAACGGGCTCAGATACGGGCCTTCAAGATGCAGACCCAGCGCCTGATTCGGATATTTTTCCAGATACGTGCGCATTACGCTGACGCCGTGCTTCATGTAGTCATCGCTACAGGTGATCAGCGTAGGTAAGAAACTGGTACAGCCGGATTTTTCGTTGGCTTTCTGCATGATTTCTAACGTTTCTACGGAAATCGCTTCCAGTGAATCGTTGAACTGCACGCCGCCACAACCGTTAAGTTGCAGGTCGATAAATCCGGGGGCAAGAATGGCACCGTCCAGATCGCGGGTTTCCACATTGTCCGGCAGCTCGCTGACCGCGCAGACACGTTCGATTTTGCCATCGGCAATCACGACCGCATGGTTATCCAGAACGTCGTGGCCGGTATAGATCCGGCCGTTAATCAAAGCGTACATCATGCCCCCTCGTTCGCTTGCCCTTCTCCAGTCACGCTGCTGCTGCGTTGGTTGCCTCACTCACTCCGCTCACTTACTTCAGTAAACTCCCGGAGATTCGCGTCGTTGCCGCCTTGCTGCAACGCGACTGGCTTTGGGCATAAAATTTGTTAAAGGTTTTTCATATTTTCCGCTTCTAACTCGCGGAAATATTTAACAGTTTTGACTTTCAGTTCCATGGTGGACGGCTCGTCACACACCATAACGGCTTTTGCATGCAATTGCAGGCAACTGATGGTCCACATGTGGTTAATGTTTCCCTCGACGGCCGCTTCAAGCGCTTGCGCCTTCGCGTGGCCGGTGACCAGAATCATCACTTCTTCTGCATCAAGCAGTGTGCCTACGCCAACGGTCAGGGCGTATTTTGGCACCTGAGAGACGTCATTGTCGAAGAAACGGGAGTTCGCGATGCGGGTTTCGTGTGTCAGGGTTTTGATACGGGTACGTGAAGCCAGTGAAGATGCCGGTTCGTTAAAGGCAATGTGACCGTCGTTGCCCACGCCACCCATGAACAGGTGAATTTTACCGTAAGACTTAATTTTTGCTTCGTACTGACGGCATTCTTCGTTGACGTCTGGCGCATTACCATTCAGCAGATTGATATTTTCGCGTGGAATATCAACGTGATCAAAGAAGTTTTTGTACATGAACGTATGATAGCTCTCAGGGTGTTCCTGCGGTAAGCCAACATATTCGTCCATATTGAAAGTAACCACATTCTTAAAGCTAACCTGGCCTGCTTTATGCATGGCGATTAAATGTTTGTAAGCTTCGAGTGGTGTGCCACCGGTAGGTAAGCCCAAAATGAACGGGCGGTCGGCAGTGGGTTTGAAGGCGTTAATACGCTCAACGATATGACGTGCTGCCCATTTGCCAACTTCAGTGGTGGTGTTTAAAGGAATAAGTCTCATCACGTACCTCTTAGTTTCAGAATATTGAATATACTGTGTATATCCTTTGTCCTTGACGTTGCAGGGGTGTTGGCTGCTTTCGAATCTCTGCCTGGCTTAACGGAGTAAGCGCAACGGATTTTTCGATTGCCGCCTGCCTGTAACCCAGTGACTCCGGATAAGGAAGTCAAAGCTGTTTTGGTTCAGGGCGGTCATGTTAAGCGTAAACCACCGTGACGGTTTGTGGCTGGCACAATGCCGTCTAGATTTTTTTAATGATAAAATAAGTTTTGTGTGTTGACCAGCCTGATGGCATGTTATGACCTCTTTTTGGTGATAATTATCACAAAAATAGAGGTTTTAATTTGCGATACGAAATAATCTTTTTACACTCGCAAAGCAGTTGGTTAAATCGGAACGGTAAGTGAGTAAAGGTAGTAACCATACTAATTAAACTACTTAGGTGATTCGCCTGGCGGCGGATAGGGGGAAATGTGAATATTCTTGGATTCTTTCAGCGTTTAGGCAGAGCACTTCAGCTGCCGATAGCCGTGCTACCTGTCGCTGCGTTACTGCTGCGTTTCGGTCAGCCTGATCTTCTTAATATGCCGTTCATCGCGCAAGCCGGTGGCGGGATCTTCGATAACCTGGCCCTGATTTTTGCTATTGGTGTGGCATCAAGCTGGTCTAAAGACAACGCGGGTGCTGCGGCACTGGCGGGTGGTATTGGTTATTTCATTCTGACCAAGGCGATGATTACCATCAACCCGGCCGTCAATATGGGCGTTCTGGCAGGTATCATCACCGGTCTGGTCGGCGGTATGGTTTACAACCGCTGGTCTGATATCAAACTTCCTGATTTCCTGAGCTTCTTCGGTGGGAAACGTTTCGTTCCTATCGCAACAGGCTTCTTCTGTCTGATTCTGGCCGCGATCTTCGGTTACGTCTGGCCTCCGGTGCAGGATGCAATCCGCGCCGGTGGTGAGTGGATCGTAGGCGCAGGCGCATTCGGTGCGGGTATCTTCGGTTTCGTAAACCGTCTGCTGATCCCAACCGGTCTGCATCAGGTTCTGAACACCATCGCATGGTTCCAGATTGGTGACTTCACTAACGCAGCAGGCACAGTATTCCACGGCGACATCAACCGCTTCTACGCGGGTGACGGCACCGCAGGGATGTTCATGTCCGGCTTCTTCCCAATTATGATGTTTGGTCTGCCAGGCGCAGCATGCGCAATGTACTTCGCCGCACCGAAAGAACGTCGTCCACTGGTGGGCGGTATGCTGGTCTCCGTTGCGGTGACTGCATTCCTGACCGGTGTGACCGAGCCGTTAGAATTCCTGTTCATGTTCCTTGCTCCGCTGCTGTATTTAGTCCACGCCATCCTGACCGGGATCAGCCTGTACGTTGCAACTGCGCTGGGTATTCATGCTGGCTTCTCCTTCTCTGCGGGGGCGATTGACTACGCGTTGATGTACAACCTGCCGGCGGCAAGTAAAAACGTCTGGATGTTGCTGGTGATGGGCGTTGTGTTCTTCGTCATCTACTTCGTACTGTTCAGCGTAATTATCCGCATGTTCAACCTGAAAACGCCGGGCCGTGAAGACGACGCCGACCATATCGGTGAACCGGAAGCGAACAGCAATACTGAAGAAGGTCTGAACCAGCTGGCCGTGAGCTACATCAGCGCACTGGGCGGTTCTGATAACTTCAAAGGTATTGATGCCTGTATTACCCGCCTGCGTCTGAACGTGAAAGATGCTGGTACTGTTGATGATGCAGCCTGCAAACGTCTGGGGGCGTCCGGTATTGTTCGTCTGAACAAACAAAGCATTCAGGTTATCGTCGGTGCAAAAGCGGAATCTCTGGCTGATGCAATGAAGAAAGTGATGGCGCGTGGTCCGGTTGCGGCAGGCAGCGCAGCAGCCCCCGTGGTTGTGAAAGCGTCTCCGCAGGCTGTACCAAACAGCGTTAAAGCGGTCGTTGAAACGCTGGTGGCTCCGGTTACCGGTGACATCGTGGCGCTGGATCAGGTGCCAGACGAAGCCTTCGCCAGCAAAGCGGTAGGCGATGGTGTCGCGATTCGTCCGACGGATAAAACAGTCGTCGCTCCGGCTGCGGGTACCGTGGTGAAAATCTTCAACACCAACCATGCGTTCTGCCTGGAAACCACTTCCGGCGCTGAAATCGTGGTGCACATGGGCATCGACACCGTTGCACTCAACGGCCAGGGCTTTACCCGCCTGGTTGAAGAAGGCGCAACGGTCACTGCCGGTCAGCCTGTACTGGAACTGGATCTGGCTTACCTGAACGCTAACGCGCGCTCAATGATTAGCCCGGTTGTGGTCAGCAACATCGATGATTACACCGGTGTGATTTCACTGGCCAGCGGTTCAGTCGTAGCCGGTCAGACCAAACTGTTTGAGATTCAGGGTAAATAATTTCCTGACGCTGATTCAGTTGAGTTAAGTCTTAGCGGGAAGAGAGCAATCTCTTCCCGCTTTTTATTGTTTACGGACACGCGGTATGCAGATAACCACGATTTTATGCAAGTAACGGTTGTTTCCCGACGTGGCTTGTTGGAACATAACAGGTTATCTGTAGAGTCAATGTTGCGTAGAGGAATTGCACAATGAGTGAGGCTGAAGCCCGCCCAACAAATTTTATCCGTCAGATTATTGATGAAGATCTGGCGACCGGGAAACACAATACTGTTCATACCCGTTTCCCGCCCGAGCCTAATGGTTATCTGCATATCGGCCATGCGAAGTCTATCTGCCTGAACTTCGGTATTGCGCAAGACTATCAGGGGCAGTGCAACCTGCGTTTTGACGATACCAACCCGGCAAAAGAAGACATCGAATTCGTTGAGTCGATCAAACACGACGTCCAGTGGTTAGGTTTCGACTGGAGCGGTGATATTCACTATTCTTCCGACTACTTCGATCAACTGCACGGCTACGCGCTGGAGCTGATCAACAAAGGTCTGGCTTACGTTGACGAATTGTCTCCGGATGAAATCCGCGAATACCGTGGCTCACTGACGTCTCCGGGCAAAAACAGCCCGTACCGCGATCGCAGCGTAGAAGAAAACATCGCGCTGTTCGAAAAAATGCGCAACGGTGAATTCGCTGAAGGCGCGGCGTGTCTGCGTGCAAAAATCGATATGGCTTCGCCATTCTTCGTGATGCGCGATCCGGTTATCTACCGTATTAAGTTTGCGGAACACCATCAGACTGGCAAAAAATGGTGCATCTACCCGATGTATGATTTCACCCACTGCATTTCCGATGCGCTGGAAGGGATCACCCATTCGTTGTGTACGCTGGAATTCCAGGACAACCGTCGTCTGTATGACTGGGTTCTCGATAACATCACCATCCCTTGCCACCCGCGTCAGTACGAGTTCTCCCGTCTGAATCTCGAATATTCCATCATGTCCAAGCGTAAGCTGAACCTGCTGGTGACGGATAAGATCGTCGAAGGCTGGGATGACCCGCGTATGCCGACCGTTTCCGGTCTGCGTCGCCGTGGTTACACTGCTGCGTCTATCCGTGAATTCTGTCGTCGTATCGGCGTGACCAAGCAAGATAACAATGTCGAAATGATGGCGCTGGAATCTTGTATCCGTGACGATCTGAACGAAAATGCGCCGCGCGCCATGGCTGTGATCAATCCGGTTAAAGTGATCATTGAGAACTTTACCGGTGAAGATGTGCAAATGGTGAAAATGCCTAATCATCCGAGCAAACCGGAGATGGGGACGCGCGAAGTGCCGTTCACCCGTGAGATTTATATCGATCAGGCTGATTTCCGCGAAGAAGCGAACAAGCAATACAAACGTCTGGTGCTGGGCAAAGAAGTTCGTCTGCGCAATGCGTATGTCATCAAAGCGGAACGCATTGAAAAAGATGCCGAAGGCAATGTGACGACGATCTTCTGTTCTTACGATATCGAAACGCTGAGCAAAGATCCGGCCGATGGCCGCAAGGTGAAAGGCGTGATCCACTGGGTTTCTGCGTCTGAAGGCAAACCGGCGGAATTCCGTCTGTATGACCGTCTGTTCAGCGTCGCGAATCCTGGCCAGGCAGAAGATTTCCTGACCACGATCAACCCGGAATCCCTGGTGATCGCGCACGGTTTCGTTGAGCCTTCTCTGGTGGCTGCACAGGCTGAAATCAGCCTGCAGTTTGAACGTGAAGGTTACTTCTGTGCTGACAGCCACTATTCCAGCGCTGAAAATCTGGTCTTCAACCGTACCGTTGGCCTGCGTGATACCTGGGAATCAAAACCCGTCGCGTAAGTCACCGATGAACGATTGTTAAACGCAGCTCCGGCTGCGTTTTTTTACGTCAGAAATTCACGGAATTTTCTTTTTCAGCGCGAATTAATGCATTTTTCATGTTTGCTTTTTAGGACTTTCCTTTCCGAATATCAGAGTGCTGAAACGTTTAAGTCAATACGATTTTTACTTAATTATCTGTTTTAGTTATCGATTGTCAGAGTCCACTGATTTAAACCTTCGCATTCCTCGTTTGTTACACTTTTTCATCTTTATGTGCACTTTGTCATACTTCAGCCATCAGGGTTTAATTACCCATTGATAATTCGCGTCGCGAAAAATACTCTTAATCCTGCTTTATACGGTTACGCCTCTGGCGACCGCTTTTAATACCCGTTTGGGTTTTGCACGTTTTTTTTAGTCAAAATGAGGAATTTCTATGCACAAGCACCTTAACAGGGGCAGGGGATCGGCTTACCTGAAACCTGTGATGTACACGCTGGCTGGCACTTTGTTGGGCGGCGGAATGATGTTCCCTGAAGAGGCCAGAGCGGCTGGCTTTATTGATGATTCGACGCTGACCGGCGGTGTGTATTACTGGCAGCGCGAACGCGACCGCAAAGATTTGAACAAAACCAAAGAAGAAACCCGCCCTGACGGCACAAAAGTCACGGTGAATAACCCCGATTACGATAAATACGCCACCAACCTTTCGCACGCGACCGCCAACCTGAACCTTGATTTCTCTTCCGGCTATGCCTGGGACATGTTCGGTATCGACGTCGCCGCATTTACCGCGATCGAATTAGCCGAAGCCAGCGACAGCGGCCACCCGAACGAAATCGCGTTCTCCTCCAAAAACCATGCGTATGACGAAGACTATTCCGGCGATAAAGGCGGCGTCAGCCTCTACAAAGCGGCCGGTAAATTCAAATACGGCGGATTCTGGGGCCATGCTGGTTACATTCAGCCCACCGGACAAACGCTGATCGCCCCGCACTGGAGCTTTATGCCGGGTACCTATCGCGGTGCTGAAGCCGGGTATAAACATGATTTTGGCGATCCGGGCGAACTGAGTTTCTCCTACATGTGGGCGGATGAATACAAATCGCCGTGGCATCTGGAGATGGATGATTTCCGCCAGAACGACAAGAAAACCGGTGTTTCCTATATCCACTCGCTGGGTGCGAAATACGACTTCAAAAATGATCTCGTACTGGAAGCGGCATTCGGTCAGGCAGAAAGTTACGTCGACCAGTACTTCGCCAAAGCGTCGTACAAAATTGATCTGATGGGCAATCCGCTCACCACCAGCTACCAGTTCTACGGTGCGGAAGATCGTATCAGCAACCAGAACGATCCGAACAGCCTGTATGACGGTCTGGCCTGGTTGCAGGCACTGACTTTCGGTTACACCACCGGCCAGTTCAACTGGCGTCTGGAAGGGACGATGGTCAAAGCTGAGGGGAATCAGGGTTATTTTTTACAACGCATGACCCCGACGTATTCTTCTTCTAACGGACGTCTTGATGTGTGGTGGGACAACCGTTCTGACTTCAACGCTAACGGCGAAAAAGCGGTGTACGCAGGTGTACTTTACGATCTGGCGAAATGGGATCTGCCGGGCTTCGCAGTGGGCGGTTCTTATGTTTACGCGTGGGATGCCAAACCGAGTACCAATCCCATCTATGATCAGAGCCAGCGCCTGAAAGAAAGTGCCTGGAGCCTTGATGCGCTGTACACCATTCAGGAAGGGCGCGCGAAAGGTACGCTGTTCAAACTGCATTACACCCAGTACGACAACCACTCGGATATCCCGAGCTGGGGCGGCGGGTACGGCAACATTTTCCAGGATGAAAAAGACGTGAAATTCATCGTTATCGCTCCATTCACTATTTTCTGAGGCCGCTATGTCGATGAAAAAATTACTGATGATTGTGGTTTCCTCCGTTGTGCTGGCAGGTTGTGCGCCAACCGCGGATCAGGCTCAGATTTCTCAAACGCGTGAGGCATACAGCGCGTGTATTAATTCGGCAGAAGGCAATCCGGACAAACTGGCCTCCTGTCAGGTATTGCTGAACAAGCTCAAACAGGAAAAAGCCCACCAGAAATTTGCGGAACAGGAAACGGTTCGCGTGGTGGATTATCAGCGCTGTCTGACGGCGCGTAAGACCGGTGACGGACAGGCGTATGCGGCGGATTGCGGCAAGATCTGGCAGGAAATCAAAGCCAATAACGCACCTAATCCGGTTAACTAAAAGCAGGGATCTGAAACAAGCATCATCATAGAACGCAAAACCCCGGCTTGCCGGGGTTTTGCGTTTTAACTCTCATCCTGGAACACAGACATAAAAAAACCGCCTTTCAGCGGTTAATTTATTCGGACTGACCGTGCAGATTACTGCGCAGGTTTGTCATTGTGCAAAGATTCATCTTCGCGGCAATCGCCCGCTTCACAGTGTCCGTACAGATACAGACTGTGGTTGGTCAGTTTAATACCGTGTTTCTTCGCAATCTCACGCTGACGGCCTTCAATGTATTCGTCGCGGAATTCAATAACGCGGCCGCAATCAAGGCAGATCAGGTGATCATGATGATGTTGCTGAGTCAGTTCGAAAACAGACTTGCCGCCTTCGAAGTTATGACGGGTGACGATACCGGCATCATCAAACTGGTTAAGAACACGGTAAACCGTGGCCAGACCAATTTCTTCGCCCATATCAATCAGTTGCTTATAAAGATCTTCCGCACTAACGTGATGACCTTCCGGCGCTTGCAGCACTTCCAGGATTTTGAGGCGCGGAAGCGTGACTTTTAAGCCGGCTTTCTTCAGTGCGGTGTTGTTGTCAGTCATGCGGATTCAGTCCTGTTACTATGTGCTAATCAAGTTGAGGCATGCAGCCTGTGGCATCGGCGGCACAAAAATTTGTCGTTTAAGGATTCTTCGTTTAAGGGAAGTGTGCCGATTCTCAAAAACGTAGCCTGTTAATAAAGATCACAAAATGCCTGTCACATTCAATAATGCAACGACTTGATCGATAGAAAAAACAGATGAACTCAGTGTACCTTGATACCACCGAAAGTTACAATTTTGTAGCGGTTAAATTGTTAATTTCAGTAATAGTTTGGCCCTTCAATTGTAGAATAAATCCTCAGGGCCAACAGGGTTTTTAGCCAATAATTTCTGAAAGGCTCAGTTCTTCTGTGATCTGTTTGACCCATGCATCAACACGTTCGTTGGTCAGTTCCGGCTGACGATCTTCGTCAATTGCCAGCCCGATGAAGTGCTTATCATCAGCCAGACCTTTTGAAGCTTCGAAGTGATAGCCTTCAGTTGGCCAGTGACCTACGATCACCGCGCCGCGAGGCTCGATGATGTCACGCACGGTACCGAGCGCATCACAGAAGTATTCGGCATAGTCTTCCTGGTCGCCGCAGCCAAACAGCGCAACCAGCTTACCTTCGAAATCTATCTCTTCCAGCGTCGGGAAAAAGTCGTCCCAGTCACACTGCGCTTCACCGTAATACCAGGTTGGAATACCGATCAGCAAAATATCGAATTTTTCCAGATCCTCTTTGCTGCTCTTCGCAATGTCATGCACCTCTGCAACATCTTTACCCAATTGCTTCTGGATCATTTTCGCGATGTTTTCGGTGTTACCTGTATCGGATCCAAAGAAGATACCTACTACGGCCATAAGATTACCTAACCTCTTGTTCTTAATGAAGTGCTCTGCATTGCAGGCAATAATAACGCAGATGATAGCAAACTCGCGCGGCGGAGAATATGTTTCAGCTCGCCTTCTTAACTGGTGAATAAGTTTATCGGGCAATCTTTTTAAGTGTTATCGCCTTCGTGTGCTTTTAATAACCTCAAACTTATTGAGGGCAAAAGCAAAATTAAGAAATAATTCCCGCCACTCCTTAAGTTTGCCCGTTGAACGCCGATAGATGATGCGAGAGGAATCTCAACATAATAAAGAAATCGATGCCCGGAGAGGTGTTCAAAACATGTCCGGGGGCAAACGCCTGCTGGCTACCTGTCTTGATTCTCCGCATCCCCGTCAATCCTCAGACCAGAAACAGTCCTGTTTCGAGAGAGGCATATCGTGCAGTTTTTAAAAAATATTACCATCAGGGCCGCATTATTAACGATTCTGGGCATTTTTTGCGTCATGTGGGCGAGTGTGTCTATTTACACCGTCACCTCCCTGAATACGCTGACTCAGAACACCCAAAACAGTACCGAACTGGTCAACAATATGGCACTGATCAATAAAGGAAATGATCAGTACTTTCGTACCGTGACACGCTTAAGTCGTGCCGTGGGGCAGCTCCAGGCGGATCCGTCAAAAGGGCAGGAAATTTTTGATACGGCAAAACAGTCACTCGATGGTCTGTCACAGGCGCTGGCGAGTTTCAAAACGGCTCCGCATCCGGGATTAGATGAAGCGTCAGTTCAGGAACTGGTCTCCAGTTGGGAAAGTCTGGTCGCGCAAGGCGTTACGCCGTTATATTCAGCGGCCATCGGCAAAAATTTCGATGCCTATAATCAGCTGGCGAACGATACCGTTCCAGCGCTGAGCCGCAATTTTGGTGCCTCAATGACGAAAGTCAGCGGGCAGATTGCGGTCGATTTCGAGGCGGCGCAGACCAAATCAAACCATCTGACTTATTACAGCAAAGTTATTCTGCTGACGGCTTTTTCTCTCGGCCTGCTTATTTTGCTGCTGACCGACCGTTATCTGGTGATGGCACTGGTGAAACCGCTGGATAAAATCCGCGATCACTTCGCCGTAATTGCCAGCGGCGACCTGACGCATTATCTGGAAGAGTTCGGCAAAAACTGCGCGGGTAAACTGATCCCGTTGCTCAACGTTATGCAGTCCAGTCTGGAAAATACCGTTCAGACCATCCGCAACTGTACCAACCACATCTATCAGGGCGCGTCCGAAATCTCTGCCGGGAATAATGATTTGTCTTCCCGAACCGAAGAACAGGCGTCTGCACTGGAAGAAACGGCAGCCAGTATGGAAGAACTGACGGCAACGGTAAAACACAACGCAGACAATGCCCATCACGCGAGCCAGCTGGTGATGGAAGCGTCTTCTACCGCGCAAAAAGGCGGTAACATTGTGGCTGACGTCGTCAGCACCATGAAAGATATCTCCGGCAGCTCGAAGAAAATTGCAGAGATCACCTCGGTTATTAACAGCATTGCCTTCCAGACCAACATTCTGGCGCTGAATGCCGCGGTAGAAGCCGCGCGGGCAGGCGAACAAGGGCGTGGATTTGCGGTGGTTGCCAGTGAAGTCCGAAATCTGGCCCAGCGCAGTGCGCAGGCGGCGAAAGAAATCGAATCACTGATCAGTGAATCCGTATCCCGCGTCGACAGCGGTTCAAAACTGGTGGAAAACGCCGGTCAGACAATGAACGAAGTGGTGCGTTCAATCACCCATGTCACGGATATTATGGCGGAAATCGCTTCGGCGTCTGATGAGCAAAGCAAAGGCATCAGCCAGGTTGCGGTAGCAGTCACACAAATGGACAGCGTAACGCAGCAAAACGCCGCACTGGTGGAACAGGCTTCACACGCGGCGGTTTCGCTGGAAGAGCAGGCTGCATTGCTAAACAACGCCGTCGCGACGTTCAAACTCAAAGACAGCATCACTAATGTCGGAAAACGACCCGCCAGCGTGGTTTCTCAGCCGTTGTTACGGCCTGCAACCGGTGTAATGACATCGAAAAGCAGTGCAAACTGGGAAACGTTCTGAGATGAGAGTTAAGGCGTAAAAGGAAAGAAAACAGGCGGATAACCGGGAGGTTATCCGCTTTTTTTATCAGCCTTCCTGACCGTTAAGATGCGACAGCAACATCTCTTCAATCAGTTCGCTACGACTGATATTGCGTTCTTCTGCCAGCTTATTGAGGGTATCAACAGCATCGGCGTTCATTTTCAGCTCTACGCGACGCAGACCGCTCGCTTTATCGCGGCGTAACTGGTTGCGCTTGTTGATCCTGAGCTGTTCATCACGGGAAAGCGGATTAGTTTTTGGACGCCCCGGACGGCGGTCATCTGCGAACAGATCAATCGTCGTGCGATCCAGTTGTTCTTTTGCCATAGGTAGCGGTACAACCAGGGAAGTTTTTACATCGGAAAACGGCAAGCCGATTCCTGACGAGCGTTTCACACATTTCGGGCTAAGAAACCCTGACCCAATTTACCCCCCGTAACTCACTTCGAGTAAAACGGGGCGGCAAAATTATAGCGCGCAATCATACACTGGCGCGCCTGGGGTTCACAACGCCTGATTGCCCTGATTTCACGTTAACTTTCGAAGTTGTGCAGACTTTTTGCACAATTTATCCCCAGGATGTTAAACCGACGGCGAATCGATGAAACGATGCACAGCGCGCAGGACGGCGTCGGGTTTTTCTGCGTGCACCCAATGACCGGCTCCGGCGACTACATAGGCTTTTGCCTGCGGGAACTGGCGGCCAATATCTTCGCGATACGCATCCTGCACATAAGGCGAATCCCCGCCACGGATGAACAGCGCCGGACGATCCCACGCCGGAACCTCTTCCCAGCCGACAATTTTGGCATACTCGTTCAGCAGAACCGGCACATTGAAGCGCCATTCTCCCTGCTGGAAGGATTTCAGCAGAAACTGAATCACCCCGTCTTCCTTTATATACTCACGCATACATTCGGTAGCGGAGGTACGGTCGCGCAATCCGGCCCCGGTGACGGCATTAATCGCAGCAAAAATCTCATCGTGACGGCGCACGTGATAATCCACTGGCGCGATATCAATGGCGATGAGCTTCTCAATTCTGTCGGGAATCAGCGCCGTCAGCGCCATAGCCGCTTTCCCGCCCATGGAATGGCCGATTACGATGAATTTTTGGAAACCGACTTCATCTAACGTTTCCATTAAATCCTGCGCCATTGCGGCGTAAGACATCTCCGGCGAACGCCCGGATTGCCCGTGATTACGCAAATCAACCTGCAACACTCTATGCTGTTGTTTCAGGTCGCGGGCGAGAACGCCCAGATTATCAAGGATTCCGAACAGTCCGTGGATCAGGAGAACCGGCAGCGCATCGCTGCCAGCGACTTCAGGTTCTTGCAGGCGATAATGTAATTTCATGGCGAAGTTCATACAGATAAACAATCTCATTAGGTTATCATGAGTAGCGGATGATTTTTTTTAAAACAGAAAGTTTCTGCCAGATGCCTGAGTGGGATTTGACAACGTGGAACAGAAGGCGAACGCAGCGAAAACGGGAAGTAATCTGCTTTTTGCTTAGCGACGCAATTCACCTGTTCGTAAACGCGTAGAAATTTGTATAATCCTTTTGAATGAATTTAGTAGAAAAAACAGTACTGGATAAAGATGAAAACTATTGAGGTTGACGAAGAACTCTACCGCTACATTGCCAGCCACACGCAAGCAATCGGTGAAAGTGCGTCTGATATTTTGCGCCGTATGTTGAAATTTACTGCTGGCCAGACCGCTCCTGCCGCGCCAGTAACATCCGCCGTTATTGCCGGGACCGTCGCACAGGAAAAACCTGTTGCCGCCGCCGCGCCGACGTCGCGTGATAAAGTCCGCGCCGTTCGCGAACTGTTACTGTCTGACGAATATGCAGAGCAGACCAAAGCGGTTAACCGCTTTATGCTGATCCTGTCGACCTTGTATTGCCTGAACCCAAAAGAATTTGCCGCTGCGACCGATTCACTTCATGGCCGCACGCGTACCTATTTTGCCGGCGACCAGCAAACCCTGCTGCAAAACGGCATTCATACCAAGCCTAAACACGTTCCCGGAACGCCGTATTGGGTTATTACTAACACCAACACAGGTCGCAAACGCAGCATGATCGAACACATCATGCAGCTCATGCAGTTCCCGGCGGAACTGACTGACAAAGTGTGCGGCACCCTCTAAATTTCAGCGTAAGAGAGAAGCGCCAGTGGCTAATCACCCCCGTGCAGGGCAACCTGCTCAGCAAAGCGATTTGATCAATGTGGCGCAGTTAACGTCACAGTATTACGTTCTGCAACCGGACCCGCAAAACCCGGCCCATGCCGTGAAATTCGGTACGTCCGGTCACCGCGGCAGTTCGTTGCGTCACAGCTTTAATGAAGCGCATATTCTGGCGATTGCGCAGGCGATTGCTGAAGTGCGTAAAGAGCAGGGCACAACCGGCCCGTGCTATGTGGGGAAAGACACCCACGCCCTGTCCGAACCGGCGTTTATCTCTGTGCTGGAAGTGCTGACGGCGAATGGCGTAGATGTCATTGTGCAGGAAAATAACGGTTTCACCCCGACTCCGGCGGTGTCTCACGCGATTCTGACGCACAATCTCAACGGCGGCGCGCTGGCGGATGGCATCGTCATCACGCCTTCGCACAACCCTCCGGAAGATGGCGGCATTAAATACAACCCGACCAACGGCGGCCCGGCAGATACCAATCTGACCTCCGTGATTGAGAAACGCGCTAACGCATTGCTGGCGGCTAAGCTCGCAGGCGTCAAGCGTCAGTCTCTGGATCTGGCGTGGAAAAGTGGCAATCTGGTGGCGCAGGATCTGGTTCAGCCGTTTATTGAAGGACTGACCGACATCGTCGATATGGCCGCGATTCAGAAAGCGGGCCTGAAACTCGGTGTGGATCCGCTCGGCGGTTCCGGTATCGAATACTGGAAGCGTATCGCAGAGCACTACAAACTGGATCTGACGCTGGTTAACGATGAAGTCGATCAGACTTTCCGCTTCATGCATCTCGACCACGACGGTGTGATCCGCATGGACTGCTCGTCTGAATCCGCGATGGCCGGCCTGCTGGCGCTGCGTGATAAATTCGATCTGGCCTTTGCAAACGACCCGGATTATGACCGCCACGGTATCGTGACGCCTGCCGGTCTGATGAACCCGAACCATTATCTGGCGGTGGCGATTCAGTACCTGTTCCAGCATCGTCCGCAGTGGGGCAAAGACGTCGCCGTCGGCAAAACGCTGGTTTCCAGTGCGATGATCGACCGCGTTGTTGAAGACTTAGGCCGTAAACTGGTCGAAGTCCCGGTGGGTTTCAAATGGTTCGTGGATGGCCTGTTTGACGGCAGCTTCGGTTTTGGTGGCGAAGAAAGTGCAGGGGCTTCTTTCCTGCGTTTCAACGGCACACCGTGGTCTACCGACAAAGATGGGATCATCATGTGCCTGCTGGCCGCGGAAATCACCGCCGTGACCGGTAAAAACCCGCAGGAACATTACAACGAACTGGCTGCCCGTTTCGGCGCGCCAAGCTACAACCGTATTCAGGCACCCGCGACTCACGCGCAGAAAGCCGCACTGTCTAAACTTTCTCCTGAACAGGTGAAAGCTGACACGCTGGCCGGTGACCCGATCACTGCCCGTCTGACCAACGCTCCGGGGAACGGCGCGTCAATCGGCGGCCTGAAAGTGATGACCAAAAACGGCTGGTTTGCGGCACGTCCGTCCGGTACAGAAGAAGCTTACAAAATCTATTGTGAAAGCTTCCTCGGTGCTGAACACCGCGAACAAATCGAGAAAGAAGCGGTAGAAATCGTCAGCAAGGTGCTGGCCGACGCGAAATAAGTCCCTTTCTTCATCTCATCAAAAGCGCTGATTATTCAGCGCTTTTTTTTTGCCTGCGTTTCAGACATAAAAAGATATATCTAAATGCATTTTTGGGCTTGCCAGTTTCTGAAATCCGATCTAATTTAGATATATCGAAATAAATCGATATATCTAAATAGGACATAAATTATGTTTAGCAAAATGTTTGAAGGGCGCCATCGCGGTCATGGTTGCCGGGAAGAAGGGCATCGCGGTCATTGCCGTCATGAATCAGAACGCAGCGATCACAGCGAACGTCACATGTTGCGCCGCGATGGCCGCCATCGTGGTGAAGAACGCGGTGAGGAAGGGCGTGAACGTCGCGGACGTGGCGAAGGTCGTCGCGGGGGGCGTGGCGATCGCGGTGTACATCGTTTGTTTGAACACGGTGATTTGCGCCGTGTACTGCTGGCGCTGGTGGCGAAGAAACCGAGTCACGGTTATGAGCTGATCAAGGCGATTGAAGAAGCGTCGTCAGGTCTTTACGTGCCAAGCCCTGGCGTGATTTACCCGACGCTGACCCTGCTGGAAGAACAGGATTTCCTCGAGCCTGTCGCCACCGGCAATGGCCGTAAAAGCTATCAGATTACCGAAGCCGGGAAAGTGGAACTGGCGCAACATCAGGCTGCGGTAGATGTGATTTTTGCCCGTCTGGCTGGCGCACAGCGTCCGCCTGAAAACAATCTGGCAGAAGGCATTCATGAATCTATGCACCGTCTGCGTCATGCGCTGCGCACAAATATGATGCGTGCGGATTTGACGCCGGAGCAGGTTGTGCGGGTGAATGCAATTTTGCAACAGGCGGCTGAAAGTCTGGAAGCCGAATTCGGCGATGCTAAACCGGAGACTGATCAACCTAAGGCATAAAACGATAGCCCACGCCGGTCTCGGTCAGTAAATGACGCGGCCGGGTGGCGTCGGCCTCCAGTTTCTGGCGTAAATGCCCCATGTAGATGCGCAGATAATGACTGTGTTCGACGTAATTCGGGCCCCACACATGGCTCAGTAACTGACGCTGAGTAATGACTTTGCCGCTGTTTGCCAGCAGTTCAGCCAGCAGGCGAAACTCAATCGGCGTCAGATGACAATCTTCACCGTTGCGCTGTACGCGCCGGTTGATCAAATCCACCGTCACATCAGCAAACGTTACCAGCGGGCTTTCCTGCGAACTGCCCGCATGACGTCGTAACGCGACGCGAACCCGCGCCAGCAGTTCACCGACGCCAAACGGTTTTGTGAGGAAATCATCGGCACCGGCATCCAGCGCCGCAATCTTATCTTCTTCGCTGGTGCGTGCCGACAGCACAATAATCGGGATGGCGCTCCAGTGGCGCAAATCGCGGATATAGGTCAGGCCGTCACCGTCCGGTAAACCGAGATCGAGAATAATCAGATCCGGTTTACGGGTTCCGGCCTCAATCAGCCCGCGTTGCAGTGTCTCACTTTCAAATACCCGTAAACCTTCCCCCTCAAGCGCTGTGCGCACAAAGCGGCGGATTTCTTTCTCGTCTTCCACAATTAAAATATTTACCGGGGATGCGCTCACGTTGCCTCGTCGATGTCTGTGTCCATATCCGTTTCCATGTCAGGCACTGCTTCCAGCGGCAGCCTGAAGCGGAAACGCGCGCCGCCGTCCGGGCCATTTTCAGCCCAAATCCGTCCGTCGTGTACTTCAATAATGGCACGACAAATCGCTAATCCCAAACCCACGCCGGGAATGGCTGACTCTTTATTTCCGCGGGCGAATTTTTCGAAAATCGCATGCTCCGCGCCTTCCGGAATTCCCGGACCATTATCCCAGACTTCGATCTCCAGCCAGTCGCCGAGCGGTAACGCTCTGATGCCGATGGTGGCACCGACACCGGCATATTTATGGGCATTCTCCAGCAGATTGATCAGCACCCGTTCGATCAGGCTTGCATCACAATTGACCAGCACCATTTCGGCAGGCAAATCGATTTCAATATGGTCATGTGCCAGCACCGGTTCCAGCATCCGCAGGGCACTTCCGGTGATTTCCTCCACCGACTGCCACTCTTTGCGCAGATTAAATCCGCCGGACTGAATGCGCGCCATATCCAGCAGATTGTTCACCAGTCGCGTGGTGCTCAGCACCTGCTGGCGGATCTGGCTGGCCTGTGGCGCATGTTTCGAGCCTTCGGAGGCCAGATCCAGCGTCAGGATTTCCGCCTGTCCGAACAGCACGGTGAGCGGGGTGCGTAAATCGTGGGAAAGTGCGGACAGCAGCGAGTTACGCAGTTGCTCACGCTCTGTTTCCAGACGTGATGTTTCCGCGCTGGCCGCAAGATGCAGACGCTCAAGGGCGTTGGCGATCAGCACCGTAAATGTCTGCAAAAGCCGCTGTTGTTCCGGCACCAGAAGCTGACGGATATTCGGCGGCTCAACCGCCAGCAAACCGCGCGATTCGCCCGAGGCCACCAGCGGCAGAAGCTGATACGGCACGCCGGGCAACGTATCGGTCCCGGCACCGGCGGGCAGTTTTTTATCGAAACTCCAGCGGGCAATGGCGTCGTCCACCACAATCGAGGTGATTTCACCGGCCGGTTGCACCAGTTCACCGTATTCATCGGGCAGCAAAATGGCCGTTTTGGCGTTCAGGCTGGAGGAAATAAAGTGGCGGCTGGTTTGCGCGATCGCTTCCGGTGTCAGCGACTGGCTCAGCCCTTTGGACATCTCATAAAGATGCTGTGCGCGCTTTTCACGGTGACGGGCGATGCGCGCCTGATAACGCACACCGGCAGTGAGATTCCCGATCAAAATCCCGACGATCAGCATGACGCCGAACGTCACCAGATATTGCGCGTCTGTGACGGCCAGCGACCCGCGCGGTTGCACGAAAAACAGATCAAAGCTGACGACGTTGATTACCGCTGCCAGCACCGAGGGCCAGCGGCCATAAAACAGCGCCACGATCACCACGCCAAGCAGATACACCATCACCAGGTTGGCCTGATCGAACGCGGGCACCAGCCATTGCGAAAGCACCGTAATGATGGCGCACAGCGCGACGGCCAGCGCACACCCGCGGATCTGGCGGCTGAAGCGGTCAACGAATGTCCGGGGATCCTGCTCTTTTCGCGACGAATTATTCGGGGTGTCTTCCAGACCGACGACAATCAGATCGAGATCGGGCCCGATCTCCGCCAGTTTATCGGCAAAGCTCGGGCCGAATTTCCAGCGTTTCTCGCGACGGCGGCCGGTCATCACTTTGCCCAGACGATGCTCACGGGCGTAACGCAGAATGGCCTTTTCTTCCTGCGGATCGGCCAGCGTGGCGGTTTCCGCGCCGAGCTCCTGCGCCAGTTTCAGCGCATGCAAAATCGCGCGGCGCTGGCTTTCCGGCAAACGGTGCAGGCGCGGGGTTTCGACATATACCGCATGCCAAACGCAGCCCAGACGCGCCGCCAGACGTGACGCGACGCGAACCAGCTTCTCGTTGCCGCCGTCGTGACCGATGCACAGCAGCAACGCATCGCGGGTATGCCAGACGCGGCTGACGCCCTGATCGTCACGGTATTCGCGCATCTGATCGTCCACGCGATCGGCGGTGCGACGCAGGGAAAGCTCGCGCAGGGCAATCAGATTGCCTTTGCGGAAAAAGTGTTCGATAGCGCGTTCGGCCTGACCGGGGATATAAACTTTGCCTTCTTTCAGGCGCTGGCGCAGGGAGTCGGGCGGTAAATCCACCAGCACCACTTCGCTGGCGTCATCAAATAAACGGTCGGGCACCGTTTCACGAATAATAATGCCGGTCACGCCGCTGACCACGTCGTTCAGGCTTTCGAGATGCTGAACGTTCACTGTGGTAAACACGTCGATACCGGCATCGAGAAGTTCTTCGACGTCCTGCCAGCGCTTCGGATGGCGCGAACCGGCGGCATTACTGTGCGCCAGTTCGTCCATCAGGATCAGGGCAGGGCGGCGGGCCAGCGCGGCGTCGAGGTCAAATTCGTAAACCTGACGGCCGCGGTGGTGAATGCGTTTTGGCGGTAACAGAGAAAGCCCCGGCAGCAGCGCCTGCGTTTCCTGCCTTCCGTGGGTTTCCACCACGCCGACCAGCACGTCGAGACCGGTGGCGCGCAGACGCTGCGCTTCCTGCAACATGGCGTAGGTTTTCCCGACGCCCGCACAGGCGCCGAAAAAGACTTTCAGTTGCCCGCGCGGCTTCTCGTTAGCGAGCGCCAGCAGGCTGTCTGGATCAGGGCGATCGTCAGTCATATTTTCCTTATTGAGATTTCAGTTCATCCAGTGCCTGATTCAGACCGAGTACGTTAACGACGTCGGGGCCGAGGAAACCAATCAGCGGTGATGATGTATTATCATCAATCAATTTATTCACTTGCGCCAGTGGCAGACCCCGCGCAGCCGCAATGCGTGGTGCCTGCCATTGGGCGGCTTCCACCGAAATTTGCGGATCTAAACCGCTGGCGCTGGCGGTCACCAGATCCACCGGCACAGCCGCAGGACTTAGCGGATTAGCCTTACGCAGCGCCGCCACACGGTCTTTCACCGCCTGATCCAGTGCAGGATTACTGGCCGCCAGATTACTGCCTGCGGACGCCATCGGATTATACGGCGAGTCAGAGGTGGCGGACGGACGTCCCCAGAAATAATCATTGCGGGTAAAATTTTGCCCGATCAGTTCTGAGCCAATCATTTTGTTGCTGCTGTCTTTCATCAGCGAACCTGTCGCCTGCGCGCGGAATACCAGCTCTGAAACGCCGGTGGTCAGCAGCGGATAAGCGACGCCGGTCGCCAGCGTCAGCAGAACCGTCATCACCAGAGCCGGGCGGACATAGGACATTCTTTTAACGGACATAATGGTCTTCCTCAAAAATCAGCTCAGATGTAAAACGGTCAGGATCACGTCAATCAGTTTGATACCGACAAACGGCACCAGCAGGCCGCCGACGCCATAAATCCACAGATTACGGCGCAACAGTGATGCGGCGCTCATGGCTTTATAGCTCACGCCTTTCAGCGCCAGCGGGATCAGAAACACAATCACCAGGGCGTTGAAAATAACCGCAGACATAATGGCCGACGACGGAGAAGTCAGATGCATCACGTTCAGCGCGTTCAGCTGCGGGTAGGTCGCCGCAAAGGCTGCCGGGATAATCGCAAAGTATTTCGCGACGTCGTTGGCGATACTGAATGTGGTCAGCGAACCGCGCGTCATCAGCATTTGCTTACCGATATGCACTACTTCAATCAGTTTGGTCGGGTTGGAATCCAGATCCACCATGTTCCCGGCTTCTTTCGCCGCTTGCGTACCGGAGTTCATGGCCACCGCCACGTCAGCTTGCGCCAGCGCCGGGGCGTCGTTGGTCCCGTCGCCGGTCATCGCGACTAAACGGCCTTCCGACTGATACTGGCGGATCAGCGCCAGTTTGGCTTCCGGCGTGGCCTCGGCCAGGAAATCATCGACACCCGCTTCAGCGGCGATCGCGGCGGCGGTCAGACGGTTATCCCCGGTGATCATCACCGTTTTGATACCCATTTTGCGCAGCTCGGCAAAGCGTTCCTTGATACCGCCTTTAACGATATCCTTCAGCTCCACCACGCCCAGCACCTTCGCACCTTCTGCGACGACCAGCGGCGTGCCGCCTTTACGCGCCACGTTTTCCACCAGCCCGTCAACGGCTTTCGGGAACGTACCGCCGTTGGATTCCACATGACGACGGATGGCGTCCACCGCACCTTTACGGATATTCCGGTCGCCGACGTTCACGCCGCTCATGCGGGTTTGCGCAGAGAACGGCACAAAGGTCGCATTCAGCGAATGAATATCGCGCTCGCGCAGGTTAAAGCGTTGTTTCGCCAGCACCACGATACTGCGGCCTTCCGGTGTTTCATCGGCCAGCGACGATAACTGCGCGGCATCGGCCAGTTCCTGTTCCGTCACCTGAGGTGCGGGCAGAAACTGCGATGCCTGGCGGTTACCCAGCGTAATGGTGCCGGTTTTATCCAGCAGCAGCACATCCACGTCACCGGCGGCTTCCACCGCACGGCCACTGGTGGCAATAACGTTGGCTTCCAGCATGCGGCTCATCCCCGCAACGCCGATAGCTGACAGCAAACCGCCGATGGTGGTCGGGATCAGACACACCAGCAGGGCGACCAGAACGGTGACGGTGACCGGAATACCGGCGTGACTGGCGTCCACGCTGAACAGCGAGAACGGATACAGCGTGGCGGTTGCCAGCACGAACACCAGCGTCAGCGCCACCAGCAAAATGGTCAGCGCCACTTCGTTAGGGGTTTTGCGACGTTTCGCGCCTTCGACCATGGCAATCATGCGGTCAAGGAAAGTATCACCGGGATTGGCCGAACACTCGACCACCAGCCAGTCGGACAACACGCGTGTCCCGCCGGTGACGGACGAAAAGTCCCCGCCGGATTCGCGGATCACCGGTGCGGATTCCCCGGTGATGGCACTTTCATCGACGGACGCGCCGCCGATCAGCACTTCCCCATCGCACGGCACGGTGTCTCCGGCTTCGATCAGCACATAATCGCCTTTGCGCAGCGTATCGGCCGCGACTTTTATCACCGGTGATTCCGGGCGCGGTTCGTAAATCTTCTTCGCCCAGCTGGTTTTCTGCACGCCTTTCAGGCTCTGCGCCTGCGCCTTACTGCGGCCTTCCGCCAGCGCTTCGGCGAAGTTAGCAAACAGCACGGTGAACCACAGCCACAGCGACACACTGCCGGTAAAAGCGGCGCTGCCGTCGGTGTGGTGTGACAGAATCGCCAGCCAGATAAGCGTGGTGAGAATACTGCCCAGATACACCACGAACATCACCGGGTTGCGCCACTGAACGCGCGGATCCAGTTTTTTCACTGAATCCAGCAGGGCGGTGCGGATCAGTTGAGGTTCAAATAATGCACGTTGTTTACGGCTCATTTTATTAATCTCTATATTCATTAATTCAACGAATTACGCAGCATTACTGTGCTGACCAAACCTGCAAATGTTCTGCGACCGGCCCCAGCGCCAGCGCCGGAATAAAGGTCAGCGCACCGACCAGCAACACGGTGCCGACCAGCAGGCCGATAAACAGCGGACCGGACGTCGGCAGTGTGCCATTGCCGGCTTTCTGACGTTTTTTCGCTACCAGCGAACCGGCGATAGCCAGTACCGGAAGGATCACGCCAAAGCGTCCGAAGAACATGCATACCGCCAGCAACAGGTTGTAGAACGGCGTATTGACGCTCAGCCCTGCAAACGCGCTGCCGTTGTTATTGGCGGCAGAAGACACGGCGTAAAGCACTTCGCTGAACCCGTGCGCACCGGGGTTTGCGATCCCCGCGCGACCGGCATCGGTGACCAGTGCCAGCGCGGTGCCGAGCAGCACGAGCGTGGGTGTCACGAGGATCGCCAGCGCGGTCATCTTCATGTCGTAAACGTCGATTTTCTTGCCGAGATATTCCGGCGTGCGGCCAATCATCAGCCCGGCGATAAACACCGTTAGCAGCACAAACAGCAACATGCCGTACAGCCCGGAGCCCACACCGCCGAACACCACTTCACCGATTTGCATCAGCCACATTGGCACCATGCCGCCGAGTGCAGTGAAAGAATCGTGCATGGCGTTAACCGCGCCGCAGGAGGCCGCCGTCGTGACGACCGCATACATTGCCGACGCCAGAATGCCGAAGCGGCTTTCCTTCCCTTCCATGTTGATGTTGCTGTTAGCGCCAAGCATCGTGAAGTGCGGATTGCCTTTGAGCTCTGCGTACATCACCACTACCACTGAGACGACGAAAATCACCGACATCGCCCAGACCAGCGCGTTGCCCTGGCGGTTGTCACCGACCACGCGACCAAAAGCAAAACACAGCGCACAAGGGATGATGAAAATCGCCAGCATCTGCGCCATGTTGGTCAGCGCCGTCGGGTTCTCAAACGGATGCGCGGAGTTTGCACCGAAGAAACCGCCACCGTTGGTCCCCAGCATTTTGATGGCTTCCTGAGAGGCCACCGGCCCCATCGGCAGCGTCTGCTGCAAGCCTTCCAGCGTGGTGATGTGCTGATATGCTTCAAAGTTTTGAATCACGCCCTGACTGACGAAGAACAGCGCCAGCAGGAACGACACCGGCAGCAGCAGATAGATTGTGATGCGCCATAAATCCGTCCAGGCGTTACCGATGGTTTGCGCGGAAGGGCGTGCAAAAGCGCGGATCAGCGCAAAGGCAACGGCGATACCCGTGGCGGCAGAAAGGAAGTTTTGTACCGTTAAACCGACCATCTGGCTGAGATAGCTCAGCGTATTTTCGCCGCTGTACGCCTGCCAGTTGGTGTTGGTCACGAAACTGACGGAGGTGTTAAACGCCAGATCCCAGGACATCCCGCCGAAATGCTGCGGGTTCATCGGTAAAACGCCCTGCGCCATCAGCATGGCGGTCAGGACAATAATCCCCAGAATGTTGAATACCATGATCGCCAGCGCGTACTGCCACCAGTTCATCTCAGCCTCGCGGCTGCCGGAAGTGCGTAATACGCCGTATTCGATGCGCTGTAAAAATGCGCCGGGCTGTCCTTCAATCAGTTGAGCAATAAAGTTACCCAGTGGTTTTGCCAGCAGCAAAAGCACCAGCATAAAACTGGCAATCATTAAGAATCCGGTTGCGGCCATTTAAAAATCCTCCGCATTCAGCAGGGCATAAACCAGATAGCCGAGCAGCAGGAGAACCAGCAATGCGCCGCAGATTACGCCAACAGTCACAATCCACCTCCACAGGTGTGTTTTTATGTTGGGAGGAGAATAAGAAAAGGCGGGAAAAGATCCTGAAAAGAAAGGGCATCGCGGTGTAAAAAAAGTATAAAAATGCGCAAAAATGAAACCCAAGAGAAACTTTAAACACGTATTTATTTAACTATTTTGTAACTCAATTACAGCGATAGCCAAAAAATGGCGAAAATTTACACTTCAAAGTGGTCAGATGAGTAGTAAAATTTCACCGGTTGCAGTAAAATTTTTCGCAACTTACAGTTTCCGAAAAATAGATACAGGAGCAACGCCATGAATGAATACACGCCGTACACAATGACCCGCATACTGGCCCGCCGCGCTTTTGTTATCGCAGCCGGTGTGCTGGCCCTGCCGGTCATGTTGTTCCGCGCTGACCGCGCCCGTTTTTACAGCTATTTACACCGTGTCTGGATGAAAACCAGCGATAAGCCGGTGTGGCTGAGTCATGCTGAAATGGCGACCCAGGATTTCTACTGATTTAGCTCCCCTCCCGGCCTCCCCCTTCGCAGGGGGAGGAGCCAGAAACCCCGTTTCCCAACGGGGTTTTTTATTGTCCTTTTTAGAAACCTGTACAACATTATTTTTATGTATAACTTATGATAAGGTTATACATGAGGGTGATGATCTGCTGACACTCCCATTTCTTCCTTCAACGCCGGGAGCTGACAATGACGAAAACAATTCCTATCGGTATCAGCGCATGCCTGCTGGGTGACAACGTCCGTTTCGATGGCGGCCACAAGCGTTTCGCATTTGCGGTAGAGCAACTCGCGCCTTATGTTCGCTTCGAACCGGTTTGCCCTGAAATGGCGGTTGGTCTGCCGACGCCGCGTCCGGCACTGCGACTGGTCAGAAGGGATGACGGCGTTGCGATGCGTTTCAGCAATGACGAAACCGTCGATATCACCGGCAAAATGCAGAGCTATTCTGAAAAACGTGTCGCGCCTATGACGCACCTGTGTGGCTATATCGTTTGCGCTAAATCCCCAAGCTGCGGCATGGAACGCGTGCGGGTTTACAGCGCCAACGGCAAGGATGCAAAGAAAAGCGGCACCGGAATTTTTACCGCGGAGCTGATGAAACAGCATCCGTGGCTGCCGGTGGAAGAAGACGGCAGGTTGAATGATCCCGTCCTGCGCGAGAATTTCGTTGAACGCGTTTTCACGTTGTTTGAGCTGAATCAGCTGCGCGAAAGCGGCCTGACACGCGGCAAACTGATGGCGTTTCACAGCCGCTACAAACTTTCCCTGCTGGCCCATTCGCAGCCGGAATACCGTGAGCTCGGGCGTTTTGTCGCCGCGATGGCGGAATGGGATTCCCTCGATGAATACTTTCTTGAATACCGCCAGCGCCTGATGAATCTGTTGCAGCACAAAGCCACGCGGCGCAATCACACCAATGTGCTGATGCACGTTCAGGGCTATTTCCGTAAACAGCTGAATTCGTCACAGCGCCAGGAACTGGCGGGACTGATCGACCGTTACCGTCAGGGCGTGCAGCCGCTTCTCGCGCCCATCACGTTACTGAAACATTACATGTCGGAATATCCCGACGCCTACCTTTCGGGCCAGCGTTATTTTGAGCCCTATCCTGAAGCCTTATGCTTACGATACGGACATTAGAAGGACAGTTATGACCACGCATTTAGTCTGGTTCCGCAACGATCTGCGCATTACCGATAACCGTGCCTTACACGCCGCCTGTGAGGATCCGCAGGCGCGCGTGATCGCGATATTTATTGCCACGCCGGAGCAGTGGAAACAGCACGAGATGGCGCCGCGTCAGGCGACGTTTATCTACCAGCACCTTCAGGCATTACAGCATTCCCTGGCAGAGCGCGGTATTGCGCTGCATTACCATCAGTGTGATGATTTTGCTGACAGCGTGAGCTGGCTGAAAGATTTTTGCGCCAGTGAAAAGGTTGATGCGCTTTTCTACAACAAACAGTATGAAATCAACGAGCGTCAGCGGGATCTGGCGCTGGAAAAAGCGGTCAGCGATACCGTCATGTGCCACGCTTTTGATGACAGCCTGCTGTTGCCACCGGGATCTGTCACCACCGGTAACGACGAAATGTACAAGGTTTACACGCCGTTCCGCCGGGCTTTTTTGGCGCGGCTGACGGAGTCTGACAGCCGTTCCCTGCCTGCGCCGCAGGCGCGTGAAAACGTAGAAAAACCGGTGATGCATAAACTGATGCCGTTTGATTATCCGCTGGCGGCCATCGGCGATGATTTTGCAATCGGCGAGGAAGCCGCCCGGAATCAGTTGCGCAGTTTTTGCCGCGAGCAGGTGCAGGATTATCTCGAACAGCGCGATTTACCGGCCATCGACGGCACCAGTTCGTTGTCGCCTTATCTGGCGATTGGCGTGCTTTCGCCGCGTCAGTGCCTTAACCGTCTGCGCACGGAATGCCCCGACGTGCTGGAAAAAACCGACGGCGGCGCATTCGGGTGGCTGAACGAACTGGTGTGGCGCGAGTTTTACCGCCATCTGATCGTCGCCTGGCCGAAGCTATGCAAACATCAGCCTTTTGTTGAATGGACTGACAGCGTGCGCTGGCGCGATGCGCCGGACGATTTGCAGGCGTGGAAAAACGGTAAAACCGGCTATCCGATTGTGGATGCGGCGATGCGCCAGCTAAATTCCACTGGCTGGATGCACAACCGTCTTCGGATGATTGTCGCCAGTTTCCTGGTGAAAGATTTACTGATCAACTGGCGCGAAGGCGAGCGCTATTTTATGTCACAACTGCTCGATGGCGACCTTGCCGCTAACAATGGCGGCTGGCAGTGGGGCGCTTCCACCGGTACCGACGCCGCACCGTATTTCCGCATTTTCAACCCGACCACACAGGGCGAACGGTTCGATAAAGCCGGACGATTTATCAAGGCCTGGCTGCCGGAACTGGCGGATGTGCCGGAACGAGACATTCATCAACCGCATCGTTGGGCTGAAAAACAGCATCGCGTGCTAGACTATCCGCTGCCGGTTATCGATCACGCCCGTGCCCGCAAGGACACGCTGGCGGCGTTTGAGGCGGCGAAAAAGCGCAGTCAGCCTGAGGGCTGACCTTATCGAGGCTCACCACGACAAGGAGCGATGTGATGAAAAAATACCTGCTGGCGCTGATGATTGGCTGCTGGATTAACCCGGCAGCCGCGGGCTTTGATGTCATCGCCCTCGGGGTTAACGGCGGCGTCGAAGAGGGCAATCTGACGTCGTATCTGGTGCGCAGCGATGACCAGAAACTGTATCTCGGGCTGGATGCCGGGTCGGTTTTACCGGGGATCCGCAAGGCGCTGGAGAAGGGGAGTTTCCCTGAGGTGACGGCAGAAAACGCCACCCCGCTGACGCCGCAGGGCGCGGTCTTCCGTAATCTGATTGGCGGTTATTTTATCAGTCATGGTCATCTCGACCATCTGGCCGGGCTGATTATCAGCTCGCCGGAAGACACGAAAAAGCCGATTTACGGCACCGCCGACACTATCGGCACATTGCGTCAGCATTACTTCAATGGTCGCGTCTGGCCGAATTTCACGGATTCCGGCAGCGGCCTGCGCATCGGCACGTACCGCCTGAATCTGCAACGCCCCGATCAGCGTTTCTCGCTGGGGCTGACCGGCCTTGATGGCCGCATCTTCCCGCTTAGCCATGGCGGCACGCCATCGAGCATGATTCTGATCAGCCGCAATAAAGAGTCGTTTGCTTTCTTCGGTGATACCGGTCCGGATGAAGTGGAGAAATCGAAAAACCTCGACGCCACCTGGCGCGTGCTCGGCGAAGAGATCAAAGCGAAACGCCTGAAAGGGATAATCATCGAAACGTCGTATCCGGACGGCGTGCCCGACAGCAAACTTTTCGGACATCTGACGCCAGACTGGTTGCTCAAAGAACTTGGCTACCTGCAACAATACGCCGGTGGCGAAGGTTCGCTGAACGGGCTGACGGTAATTATCAGCCACGTCAAACCCAGCCTGAAAGCCGGTGCCGATCCCGAAAAAGAGATCATGGCGCAGCTTGAGAAAGGCAATAATCTGGGTCTGAAGTTTGTCCGGATGCAGCAGGGTGACAGACTGACGCTGGAATAGGGGCTAAAAAAGAGGGAAACGGCCGTTTCCCTCTGAGCTGTATCGCGTTAATCCACCCGCGGGCTCAGCGCCTGCAACAGCGGATCTAAATGGGTATTCATTTTCTGATAAACGTCTGCATTCAGGGCGTTATAAAGCTGATGATTTTTCCCGTCGGGCGTGAAATGTTCGCCCATCCGCACCATCTTTTCGGTCGCTTTTTCGTAGCTGTCAAATACACCCGCGGCCATTCCGGCGTTGACCGCGCACCCGACGGCGGCCGAGCCTTTCATCAGATTACGTCGGGTCGGTACGCCAAACACGTCGGCGAAGATTTGCATGAATAAATCACTGTTTGCGCCGCCGCCGGAAATAATCAGGCCTTTGAACGGTATGCCCAGTTCGTCCGCCATCTTATCCATATGATTTTTCATGGTAAACGCGATGCCTTCGAGCATTGAGCGGTACATATGTGCGCGGGTATGGCGTCCGTCAAATCCTATCATCGCGCCTTTGCGGAACTCGGCTTCTGACGGCGGTGCCCAGTCGTGAACCGTCAGCAATCCTTCGCAGCCTGCCGGAATTTTCGTCGCTTCACGGTTGAGTAATTCTTCGATGCTCAGGTCTTTCTCCTGCGCATCGGCCAGCGCGGCGGCACCAAACTGGTCGCGGAACCAGCTGATGGTCCACATTCCGCGGCGCACGCCCATACATTCATACAAATAATGCCCCGGAACTGACGCCTGGAACGGCCAGAAGTTTTGCGTATTTTTGACGTTTTCGTGGCCGTGAACCATCGCGCCAATGTAGGTGCCCAACGAAATCAGTGCGATACCCGGTTCGAGCGTGCCTGCGCCCAGCGCCTCGACGGCTTTGTCGTGCGCGGTAGCAATCACCGGGATCCCGGCGGGCAGGCCAATCTGGCGCGCGGCTTTTTCACTCAGATAGCCGAGCATCTCACCGGGTTTCACCACATCGAAAACCTGACTGCGGCTCAGGTTGCAGCTTTCCCATTGCGCAGGATCGGTGCTCCAGTCCAGCATGTCATTGTCCATCGGCCACCAGCCGATGTAATTGGCGCAGGTATCTTTAAATTCGCCGGTCAGGCGGTGAGTGATGTAGCCGGATGTCGTCGTGACATATTTCACCTCGCCGTAGCACTCAAGTGGCTGATAAGGTTTATTCAGGCGCTTATCCATCCAGTTGATCACCGGCCACGCCAGCTCGCCGTTGCCTTTGAGCAGCACGCGGCAGCAGCGGATGACGCACACGCCCATCGCCAGAATCTGGCTCGCGTCGCCGCCCTGCGCATAGAAGTTGTCCATGACTTTGCCGAAGGCGACTTTCAGGGAATCCCACAGGTCATCGTCCGGGTGTTCAGCCAGCAGCGGCGCGGGGATATCCAGTTTTCGCAACGCCTGTTTGCCTTCGCAAATGACGTTGCCTTCCGTATCGAAAATCACCACTTTTGCACTTTGTGTACCGACATCCACGCCCATCAGATATTTTTTGTTCATTGAAAAACTGTCCATATTTAACGCTCCGTTAGATGAATTCCTGTGTTGGCTGCTTTGCGGTCCCGGCCGGAACGGCGTGGCTGCGGATATTTCTGATCAGTAATGCTGTAAAAATAAGCACCATGGCCGTGGCCGCCAGGCCGAGCAGCCACATGTTGCGATAGGCCACGGCGGCGGGCAGGGTGTCCTGCCAGTGGCCGACCAGCGGATAAACAAACACGTCTGGCAGAAAGCCAATCACTGAGCAAATCCCGACCGTGGTGCCCATGATGTATTTCGGCGTGCGGGCTTCGCCGATGCAGGCAAAATACAACCCGCGCGAAGCGTAACAGGCGAACGCCAGCAGCAAAATAAGCCCGATGCCAATGAAGACGGATGAGGGATGCGCGTTGGTTATCAGCAAAACGCCCAGCGTGATAATGCTCACGAGTGACAATAGCTGGACGGCGCGGGTCGGGGATTTCAGCCTGGTATAAGTGGTGATAATGCCGCCCAGCGGGCCGCACAGCGCGCGGAAAATCTTGTTGATGACGATGCCCATATAGCTGGCGGCGACCAGCGTCATGCCATACATTTCCGTCAGATAGTTGGTGGAATAGCTGAGGATCGCGTAGATGGTGTAAACGCCGAAAATGATCAGACTGCAATACCAGGTGGTACTGATTTTCAGCACCGAAGTGATGTCTTTCAGGCTGAACTTTTGCGTGCCGCTCTCGTCGCTGCGGACCGTAAAACCGTCCTGCACGAAGAACCAGCACAGCACGCCCAGCAGGATATAAACGCCGCTGTAAATCAGGATCACGGCTTTCAGGCTGGCAGGATTTTCCGGGGCGAACAGGGAAAAGACCCACATCGTAAAGACCGCCAGCGCCATGACGCCGACCCCGCGCAGGCCTTCCATCCAGCCCATAATTTTGCCCTGTTCCTCGTGATTTCCGAGCAACGACGCGGCTTTTATGGAAACGGACCACAGCATTAAAATCGTGGTAATGGCGAACGCCACCTGAATGACGATCATCACCCAGAATGGCGGATAGACGGCCATTAATAAGCCCAGCAGGCCGGTGACGATCATGGCAAAACTCATCATTTTTTTGTGTGAGAATTTATCGGCAATAATTCCGCTGGGTGCATATAAAATAATCGCCGTAATACCGAATGTGCTCATAATTAACCCTATTTCGGTATTGGAAAATCCCATGAACTTTGCCATGGGTATTTGGTAGATATAACGTAAGTAAGCCAGATCAAAACTGACACCGCCGCTGATACTTATTATTGCCAGCGTCAGCCAGCGACGAAAATTAGAAGGTTCCATATTGCTGCCCTGTATTTTTAGCGGATTAAGGCAAAAAAAAAGAGAAAAGCAGACTTCCCCGCAGGAGGGAAGTTACTTTTCTCTTGATCTCTGGTAACTGAGAATAGTAATAGCATGCCGCAATATTAATTTACCGTGAGAAATCTCACAGAATTATTAAACGAGTTTTTTGTGAGTCTGCTCACGGAATCCGGCTAATTAAACATGGTACACCTTAAAGCCAGTTACTAGAGCCGATGAGAAAAGTAGCTTCCCTTTATTTCCGGGGAAGATTGCTTTTCTCTTTTTTTTTGGATTTTTTCAGGTAAGGAGCTTCACCATGTCGTTGAACGCGCTGAATGAGTTTTCACTGGATTTCTTCTCTCTGAAAGGAAAAACGGCCATCGTCACTGGCGGAAATAGTGGTTTGGGCCAGGCCTTTGCGGTCGCACTGGCCAAGGCCGGAGCCAATTTGTTTATTCCGAGTTTCATTATGGACAAAGGCGAAACGCGTGAACTGATTGAATTGCAAGGAAGTCGCGTTGAGTTTATGCAGGTAGACATCACCGAGAAAGGCGCACCGGCGCGTGTGATTGAGCAATGTCTGAAAACCTTCGGCACGGTGGATATTTTGGTCAACAACGCCGGGATCTGTAAGCTCAATAAAGTGCTGGATTTTGGTCGTGAAGACTGGGATCCGATGATTAATATAAATCTGACCGCGGCGTTCGAATTAAGCCATGAAGCCGCGAAAATCATGATCCCTAAAAATGAAGGGAAAATTATTAATATTTGTTCGCTGTTCTCATATCTGGGCGGGCAATGGTCTCCGGCTTATTCCGCCACAAAACATGCGCTGGCCGGCTTTACCAAAGCGTATTGCGATGAACTTGGGCAATATAACATTCAGGTCAACGGGATTGCGCCGGGATATTACGCCACCGATATTACGGTTGAAACCCGGAAAAACCCGGTCACCAATCAGCGCGTATTAGATCACATTCCGGCAAACCGCTGGGGAGAAACCCAGGATTTAATGGGGACAATGGTCTTCTTAGCCAGTCGCGCGTCAAATTATGTTAACGGACACCTTGTGGTTGTCGATGGCGGTTATTTAGTCCGTTAATTTTGTTATGCGTATTCAGGGTGGTTCCTGAGTCTGATTTAAATTTACTGAAGAAATAAGGATTATTTATGTCGTTATCCCGTGAAGCCATTGTTGATCATTTAAAAGAGATCGTCGGTCCGGCGCAGGTCATTACCGATGAGGAAGTGCTGAAGAAAAACAGCGTCGATCGCTTCCGTAAGTATGCCGATATTCATAACGTTTTCACGCTGCCACTGCCTGCGGCGGTCGTGAAGCTGCACAACACGCAGCAGGTATCCGACGTGCTGGCGTTTCTGAATAAACACGAAATTAACTGCGTGCCGCGTACCGGCGCATCCGCCACTGAAGGCGGGCTGGAAACCGTGGTGAAAAACTCGGTGGTGCTCGACGGTTCCGGTCTGAATAAAATCGTCAAAATCGATATCCGCAATATGCAGGCGACGGCGCAGTGCGGCGTGCCGCTGGAAGTGCTGGAAAATCAGCTGCGTGCGCAGGGTTACACCACCGGACATTCGCCGCAGTCCAAGCCGCTGGCGCAGATGGGCGGCCTGGTCGCCACGCGCAGCATCGGGCAGTTTTCCACGCTGTATGGTGCCATTGAAGACATGGTGGTCGGGCTGGAAGCGGTGTTCCCGGACGGAAAAATCACCCGCATCAAAAACGTGCCACGCCGGGCGGCCGGGCCGGATATCCGCCATGTGATTATCGGTAACGAAGGTGCGCTGTGCTATATCACTGAAGTGACGGTGAAAATTTTCAAATACATGCCGGAAAATAATCTGTTCTACGGTTATACACTGGAAAACATGCAGACCGGTTTCGACATTCTGCGTGAAGTGATGGTTGACGGTTATCGTCCGTCCATTGCCCGTCTGTATGACGCCGAAGACGGCAGCCAGCATTTTACGCATTTCGCTGACGGTAAATGCGTGCTGATCTTCATGGCCGAAGGGACGCCGGGCATTGCGCGGGCGACTGGTGCAGGCATCGAAGGGATTGTGGCGCAGCATCCGGAATGTCAGAAAGTGGACAGCGCGCTCATCGAACGCTGGTTTAACCACCTGAACTGGGGCCCGGAAAAAGTGGCCGCAGAGCGTGAGCAAATCCTGAAGACCAATAACATGGGCTTCACCACGGAAGTCTCCGGGGACTGGTCGAGCATTCACACTATTTATGAAAATGTCATTCGCCGCATTCGCGATGAATTCCCGCACGCGGACGATATCACCATGCTCGGCGGTCACTCCTCACACAGCTACATCAACGGCACCAACATGTATTTTGTCTACGATTACAACGTGATGGACTGCAAGCCGGAAGAGGAAATCAACAAGTACCACAATCCGCTGAACAAAATTATTGTCGAGGAAACCATCAAACAGGGCGGCTCGATGGTACATCACCATGGCATCGGCAAACACCGCACGCACTGGACCAAAGATGAGCACGGCAGCGCCTACTACATTCTGAAGGCGCTGAAAGATGTTTACGACCCGAAAGGGATCATGAATGCGGGTACAATTTATCCGATTGAAAAATAATGTGATTTACACCTCCCCCTGTGAAGGGGGAGGTGTTAGGAGGGGGCTTGGCTGGCGGCTATGCAGTTTGAGTTCACCCCCCATTTTCCCTTCTTAAAAGGGAAGAATAATGAGCATCACCCGACACGGAGCGAAACATGGCCGCAGGTAAAACGGTTCAGGTCAGTATGGATGACATTCCGCTCAACGCCTTTCACATCAAAATGGCCGGGCTGACGTTCGGCGCGCATCTGACAGACGGTTATGTGCTCGGCATGATTGGTTTTGCACTGGTTCAGCTCACGCCGCAAATGCAGCTGACGCCGTTCTGGCAGGGGCTGATCGGCAGTTCCGCGCTGTTTGGCCTGTTTATCGGCAGCCTGTTTCTGGGATGGTTATCCGATCATATTGGCCGCCAGAAAATCTTTAATTACAGCTTTATCATCATCACGCTGGCCTCTGTTGGTCAGTTTTTTGCCCAGACGCCGGAACAGTTGTTCTGGCTGCGCGTGCTGGTGGGTATCGGGCTGGGCGGTGATTATTCCGTCGGGCACACCATGCTGGCGGAGTTTTCCCCGCGTAAACACCGGGGCATTTTGCTCGGTTCTTTCAGCGTGATATGGACGCTCGGCTACGTCAGCGCCAAGCTGACCGGCCATCTGATGGCCGATTTCGGCCCGGACGCCTGGCGTTGGCTTCTGGCCTCATCGGCGATCCCGGCGGTTCTGATTATGTTGCTGCGCATCGGCACGCCGGAATCTCCGCGCTGGCTGATGCAAAAAGGGCAATTCGCAGCGGCGCATCGCGTGGTGCTGCGCTGTTTTGGCCCGAACGTCACGCTTAACGATGAGATCGCCGTGGCGACTTCGCATCATCTTAAAACCCTTTTTTCGGCCAGATACTGGCGGCGGACGGCATTTAACAGCCTGTTCTTTGTCTGTCTGGTGGTGCCGTATTTTGCGATTTATACATTTTTGCCCGCCATTATCGCCCTCATTGGCCTGACGCCCGGCCTGAGCACGGATTTGCTTCTCAATACCTTGCTGGTGGCGGGCTCGCTGGCCGGAATTGGCCTGACGGTGACCTGCTCCCGACGCGGCTTTCTGATTGGCTCGTTCCTTTTGCTGACGTTTTGTCTCGCTGTGATGAGCGTACTTCCTGAAGGCTATGCCGGATTAACGCTCTTTCTGTTTGCCCTGTTCACACTGGCTATTTCAGCGGTCAGCAATCTGGTCGGCGTGTTTCCGGCTGAGAGTTTCCCCACCGATATCCGCTCGCTGGGCGTCGGATTTGCGACGTCGATGAGCCGTTTCGGTTCGGCTATCGGCACCGGTTTACTGCCGGTTTCCGTGCTGACGCTGGGGATCCAAAACACCACATTGCTGCTGGCGGGAATATTGCTGCTGGGCGCGGTCATTTCGATTCTCTGGGCACCGGAAACTAAAGGAATGACGCTGGTCGGCGCGTCTTCACCGCTTACCGTGGCGAAACAAGGAAATGGCCTGTGAATATTGTTGTGTGCGTAAAAGTGGAACCGGATTTATCAATGCTTTCGGCCAGCGACTGGCAGGCGGCTGAGCAAAAGGGCATTTCCTATGATTTCGCCCGCTGGCAGCTGAGCGGATTTGACCAGAGCGCGGCAGACATGGCCCTGAGCCTCACCGACGCCAGCCTGACATTGCTCACCGTCGGCGGCGAACAGACCACACCGGTGCTGAAAACGTTGCTGGCGCTGGATTTTCAGCGTGCGGTGCGCATTGACGCAGCGGCTGAGGATCTGCGTTTTCATCCCGAAGCCATCGCTGCGCTGATTGCCGGTTTCCATCATCAGGACGAAAAAACCGGGGTGATTATTTTAGGCCCGCAGAGCAGTGAAGGGCAGAACCGGCAAACCGGGCCGCTGCTGGCGGAAATGCTGGGCTGGCCGTGTATCACGCAGGTTTGCGATATCAGGCGCGCTGAAGACCCAACGTTGTTGCGCGTCGTCAGGAAAACGCCGGAAGCGGTGCAGACACTCACTGTGCGGCTGCCGGTAGTGCTGGTCGCCGGGCAGGCTGCGCAGGATCGCCTGTTGCGTATTCCGACGCTGAAACAAAAACTGGCGGCGGCGCGCAAACCTCTTGATGTCCTGCGGGCAGAATCGCTCGCGAAATTACCGCCGGTGCCGGTCGTTACGCTGGCTCTGAGAAATGCGCGACGCGGCGCAATGATCATCGAAGGCGGCAGCCCGGCGGACAAAGCCCTGACGCTGTATACCGGTTACCTGAAATCGCGGGGAAACTGATGAACATCGCTATTATTCTTGACTGCCGCCAGCGGGGATTTTTGTCGCAGGCGCAGATGCAAAATGATTTTCTCCGCGCGAATCCGATGTTATCCGGTTCCGCCGAGATGTGGTTGTTGTATGACGCAGATAAGCCGGATGTGTTACCGCAAATGGCCTGCGATGTCCGGCATATCGTCTGGATTTCGCTTCCCGAAAACGGCCTGGCAGAACCGGCGCTAGAGGCACTGACGGCTTTGTTTGATCAGCGTCCGGCAAAACTTTTACTGTGCGCAAGCGGTGAAGCGGCGGACGAACTGGCCACACGGCTGGCGTACCGGATCGGTGGTGTCAGTGGAACCGGCGTCGTTAAAGCCGAAAGAAGTGAAACACACTGGCGTGTGGTCAGGCCCGCGTACGGCAGCCGGATGTGGGCGACGCGAACGCTGAACGGTTCTTCGCTGTGTATTTCGGTGGCGGCAACGGGCGGGAAACCCGCGCGAACCACGCCAGTTCACGCCCAAGAAACGGATTTTTCAGCGCCGTCTGCGCCAGCTGGCTGGCTGGTGGATTTTCAGCAGGAACCGCAACTGCCGGATAACGGTTTGCATAATGCCTCCGCCGTTCTGGTGATCGGGCAGGGAGCGGGCAGCGCGGAACAAGTGCGGCGGCTGGAGGCATTCGCCCGGCAAATCCACGCAGAGCCGGGATGCAGCCGTCCTGTGGCGATGAATGCCTGGTGTGAAATGTCGCGGATGGTGGGGATTTCCGGCGTGGTCACTGCGCCCGACGTGTGCATCGTGGCCGGAGCGTCAGGTGCCGCGGCGCTGATGGCAGGCATTGATCGCAGTGAGTTTATCGTGGCAATCAATACCGACCCGCATGCCGCGATTTTTGCGCAGGCGGACGTCGGCATTGTGGACGATCTGGATGATGTTTTGTCTGCGCTCGCCGCGTGTTATTCCTGCACCAGCGTTTAGAATTTCAGCTGCCAGACGCCGGTGTTGGTGGTGGAAACGGCCACGGCACCGGCGTTCAGCGCGCTGGTTGCATCTTCTAAGAACCTATCCCAAAAGGAATTGTCAGTTAATAAGTAATGGCAATTTTTGAGGGAAGTATGGCAGGCA
>NZ_JAEMGT010000082.1:0-43280 GCF_017655185.1 Rahnella sp. ChDrAdgB13
CTCAATGGATTGGTCATCAATGGTGAAAACGATATCGAGTTCGTTCCTTACGTGCGCTGGCGGCCGGATGCTTTCGACAAACGCTTCAACTTCTTTTTTGACTGCGTGATATTCAAGGTCATTAAATGCCATGTTTCCTCCGTGATTGAACAAAAAAGCCTATTAGTTCACATCCCTGTGATTTATTTCCAGTGCTACTGTTTTTATTGTTCGTATGTAAATGTTCCACATCCTTGTGCCTACTCTCCCTATCGGCCAGAGCCTCCCCGGTGCTGGCTAATTCCTCATAAACGTCTTTTCAGCCACCAGGCATTGCAGCACCGCTAGCAAAGAACCAGACCATAAACCCTACAGCACCTGCAAGTACGATAATTGGCGGTATAAATTTGAGTTTCATCTTCTGTTTTCTCTAATTTGTGAAAGCATCACACCCACATCCCTGTGACACAGCTCCCTATCTGCCAGACACCCATGAGCTGACAGTTGCTGTCTTTACGGTCTTGCGCCTTCTATCATAACCACCAAAAGAGCAACTGAGACGACCGACATATAGCCAATAACCAAAGCTTTTTTCATAATATGAGCACCTCAGTTGAAAGTTTCTGTAGGCCACATCCTTGTGGGTGAAAGCTCCTGCTTAACCAGTCCCGCCACAGAGCTGGCTAATTCTTCGTGATTTAATCACTTCCCTGTGGACCATTTCCTTTATGCCACTGCTTTGATTATTCTCTCACTGACGAAACATAATAAGCTTAACGGGTTGCAACACAAATACTGGGGAAATATCAGGGGGAGGGGGTTACTGGCTTGGGCAAGTGTACGATGAGCCGGTTTCGCTACGGCAGGGACTGGACTATCTGATGATAGTGAAGAGCCCGCAGAAGGACATCATGAAGTTTGATGACAGCATGGATACGTTCTTGCTGAAGAGTCCGTGAAAATGCCATGGGGCATGTATGGGGCACGAAGGCATCACGAACTCACATTCATTATTGTGCAGAGCAGTGAAACGGTAATTTTCGATGATTCGTGAGATACCGCGTAAGTGCAGTGACGTGCAAAGCTTGAGGAAAAGGCTCAATACAGAATATATGTATTGAGCCTCTCGTGTATTCATGGCCTTAAAATTATTCTGCAAAACATATTTTTTATGTAATGAATTCATAGGGCTGATTATGGAGTATTTTTGAATTCTAAAGTGTGAGTTTTTGATATAATTAATAATAAAATCATAATGTTAAGATGTCATCATGCGCATACCAGCGCGGCATGCCGCCCCAGGTCGGGCTGTCGGTATTCGTTTGCTGGAATTCGTAGCCCGCGGAAAGCAGGGTGGAATCGGTCAGGTCGGCATCAACCGTGGCGTAGACGAATTTTTTGGTCGCGCCGTAACGCTCAACGTAGCTGTTCTGATCCTGATATCCGGTGATCAGGCGGCCACGCACACTGCCGGAGGCATTCAGCGGAGTAGACAAATCAGCCACGTAACGCTGTTTGTTCCAGCTGCCGTAAGTCGCGGAAACATTGCCGGTGAATTCTTTGCTGTCGGCGTGTTTACGCACCTGGTTGACAGAAGCGGACGGGTTGCCCGGGCCGGTCATCAGGCCGGTTGCGCCGCGCACCACTTCGATGCGTTCGAACAGTGCGGTGTCGGACTGGGAATCGCCCAGATCCCAGCGCGGGTCGAAGGTGGTCGGAATGCCATCGACCATGTAGTTATCGATTAAAAAGCCACGTGCGTAATAGGTGCGACGGTCAAGATCCGAGACGCTTTCCTGAATGCCGGTGGTGTTTTTCAGTACATCACCCAGCGTTTGCAGTTGCTGATCCTGCATACGTTGTTTGCTGATGATGCTCACGGACTGCGGAATGTCGCGCGTGGTCAGCGCCATTTTGGTGCCCGCGGTGGTGACCGGTACGCTGTAATCGGTAGCGGCAGTGTCGGTAACCGCCGCGTTATTTTGGCCGGTCACGACGACCGTATCGTCGGTTTTATTCGCCGTAGTTTCGGCGGCAAAAGCAGAATGTAAAGAAGACGAAATAAAAACAGCCATAACAGAAAGTGAAAGTTTCTGTCCTAAATTATTATTCCTGCCACGGATTGATTTAACTGAATTTTTCCCTGAAACGGATACCATTTATTAATCTCCGAAAGATTATTTTATATTTTATTAGCCACAACTTTTAGATATTTATAACGCTTTAAAAGGGTGAACAAGACCCGCCGGGATCCCCCGAAAAAGAGGGCCGGAATGGTGGAGTGCAAACTTAGTTAATAAAGCGAATGAGAATAATACGCATTGGGTTTAGCGGTGTAAATAAATATTACCATTCTGTAATGGTGAGTTTTCTTTTCTCATTTTTAGCCATTAAGAAATCTAGACATCTAAACGTTCGTTTTGTAGAGTGTCATTCACCTGATGAATTACTGTTTGATTCAGTTAAGAAAATTTCGAGGCGGTGACACAATGATCAGTAACATTAAAATTCTCGATGGCGGAATGGGCCGTGAACTGGCCCGGATGGGCGCGCCGTTCCGTCAGCCGGAATGGTCGGCGCTGGCGCTGATCCAGGCACCGGAATTTGTGCGTAAAGCGCATGACGCTTTTATTGCAGCCGGTTCCGACGTGATCACCACCAACAGCTACGCCGTTGTCCCTTTCCATGTGGGTGAAACCGTCTTTGCGGAGCAGGGCGCAGCGCTGATTGCGCTGTCCGGAAAACTGGCGCGCGAAGCCGCTGATGCGGCAAAAACGCCGGTGAAAGTGGCGGGTTCCCTGCCGCCGGTTCTGGGTTCTTATCGCCCGGATCTCTTCGAGCCCGTTGCGGCGAAAGCACTGCTGACCGTGCTGGTGGAGAATCTCAAAGACACCGTGGATTACTGGCTGGCCGAAACGCAAAGTTCAGTCGCCGAAGTTGAAGCAGTGCGCGAAGTGCTGACAGATGTGCTGGGCGATGACCTGCGTCCTCTGTGGTTCTCGTTCACCTTGCAGGATCAGCTTACCGGTGACGGCCACGCGCTGCTGCGCTCCGGCGAATCCATCGAGCAGGCGGTTGACGCCGCGCAGCGTTTATCCGCCAGCGCGATTTTGTTCAACTGTAGCCGCCCGGAAGTGATGGCCGCCGCCGTTCGTGCGGCACGCGCCGCAAACACCTCTTTTGATATCGGCGTTTATGCCAACGCTTTCGAGCCCGCGGATAACAAACGCGGTGCGAATGAAGGGTTAAGCAAAATGCGTCAGGACACCGATCCTGCCGGATATCTGCAATTTGCCGAAGACTGGGTAGCGCAGGGCGCAACGATGGTTGGCGGCTGCTGCGGTATCGGGCCGGAACACATCGCGGCATTGAAAAACGCATTCAGCCAATAAAATCAAAAACATTTCAGCCGCACGCCGGACTGAAATTTGGGGCGTGATCGCCTCAGTGACAGGGGAAAAACATGATTGATCGTCGTTCGTTTATTAAAAGTGCGGGGGCACTTTCCATCGCAGCCGCCACGCATTCATTGTGGCTGGGCAACGCATTTGCCGCCGACGCTGAGAAGCCGAAAAAAGGCGGACACCTGGTGGTGGGCGTGGATAACGCGTCCAGCACCGACCGTCTGGATCCGGCATTCTGGTTTGAAACGTACATGTATTTTGTCGGCTCACAGGTTTTCAATAACCTGGTGGAAATCGACGAAAGCGCCGGGCTTGCCCCCTCGCTGGCGGAATCCTGGTCATCTGCCGATGGCAGCAAAACCTGGGTGCTGAAAATCCGTCAGGGCGTGCAGTTCCACGATGGCCGCTCGCTGGGCGCGAAAGACGTGGTCTATTCCCTTAATCACCACCGCGGCGAGAAATCCACATCGCCGGTAAAAGGTTATCTGGACACCGTCAGTTCCATTGAAGCGACCGGCGAACACGAAGTGACGATCAAACTGACCGCCGCCGATGTGGAATTTGTCTGGCTGCTGAGCGCGGTGCATTTTGCGGTCACCGCCGAAAATGAAAACTTCGACAAAGGCATCGGCACAGGCGCGTTCATTCTGGAGAAATTCCAGCCGGGCGTAACCACGCTGACCAAACGCAATCCGAATTACTGGAACAGCGAACGCGGGCATGTTGATTCCGTCGAAACGCTGGCGATGAACGATTCCACGGCGCGCGTGGCGGCGCTGGTCAGCGGCTCTGCGCACCTGATTAACCGCGTGAATCCGCGCATTGTCAGCCGTATCGAGCGCATGCCGAACCTGAAACTGGTGCGTGCGAAAGACAGCATGATTTACACCTTCCCGGGGCTGTCGAATCTGGCGCCGTTTGATAACATCGATGGCCGTCTGGCGCTGAAATATGCCATTGACCGTCAGCAGATTATCGACACGGTATTGGGCGGATACGGCACCGTTGCCAACGATAATCCCATTTTCCCGTCGAACCGCTACTTTGCGAAAGACATCCCGCAGCGTCCGTATGATCCAGAAAAAGCCCGGTTCCACTGGAAGAAATCCGGGTTCAGCGGCCCGCTGACGCTTAACGTGGCCGACGCCGGTTTCCCGGGCGCGGTTGATGCCGGTCAGCTTTATCAGCAATCTGCGGCGAAAGCCGGGATCAACCTCAACGTGGTTCGCGTGCCGGATGACGCGTTCTGGAATGATATCTGGCAGAAAAAAGCGTTTGTGTCGTCTAACTGGGCGAACCGCCCGACCGCCGATGCGCTGCTTTCTCTGGTGTTTACCAGCCAGTCTTCGTGGAATGAATCGGCCTGGCACGTTCCGGCCTTCGATGCGATGGTGAAAGCCGCGCGCGGGGAGCCGGATGAAGCGCGCCGTAAGCAGATTTACCACGATATTCAGGTGATGCTGGTCGATCAGGGTAGCGAAGTCATTCCGCTGTACGCCGACGCGCTTGACGGCTGCTCATCCAAAATCAAAGGATTCACCTCTGTGCCGGGAATGCCGCTGAGCGGTAACCGCGCGGCAGAGAAAATCTGGATCGAAAGCTGAGCCGGGTAAAGAATAATGTCAGAGCTTCCTTCTGTAAAAATACCTCAACGGCCCGCGGGCCGTTTTTCGCTGAACCGTGTTTCACCAGACGGCTCGCTTTTGCGCATGGTGTTGGTGCGTTTGTTTTATGGCGTGCTGGTGGTGCTGGCGGTTTCCGTGCTGATTTTTGCCGGTGTGCAGTTGCTGCCGGGCAACGCGGCCACCGCCATTCTCGGCCAGAGCGCGACGCCGGACGCCATCCGCGAACTGAACTTGCAACTCGGGCTGGATAAACCGGCGGCGAGCCGCTATCTGAGCTGGCTGTCCGGCGTACTGCACGGCGATTTCGGTACCAGTTTCTCCACCCGCGAAGCCATCAGCGGCCCGCTGTTTACGCGGCTTGGTAATACGCTGTTTCTGGCGGGATGCACCGCCGCCATCGCGGTTCCGCTGGCGCTAATCATCGGGTTTATTTCCGTGCGTTATCACGGCAGCATTATCGATACTTTCCTTAATGCCATCACCCGCGCCACCGTTGCGCTGCCGGAATTTTTCTCCGGTTATCTGCTGATCCTGATTTTCGCTATCACGCTGGCGTGGGCACCGAGCAACAGCAGTATTTCGCCGGACATGCCGCTGGCGGCCAAACTTTCTGCAATCTCACTGCCGTGCGCCACCCTGGTGCTGGCGATCCTCGGGCACATGAGCAACATGACCCGCGCCGCGCTGATTGCCGCGCAAAGCTCCGCCTATGTGGATACCGCGCTGCTGAAAGGGCTGTCGCCGTCGCGCATTTTGTGGCGTCACGTTCTGCCCAACGCCATCGGCCCGATTATCAACGTCGTGGCGATCAATCTGGCGTATCTGATGGTCGGCGTGGTGATTGTCGAGAACGTCTTTGTGTATCCGGGGCTGGGGCAATACATGGTCGACAGCATCAGCAAACGCGACATTCCGGTGATGCAGGATTGCGCGCTGTTGCTGGCCGGGATTTATATCCTGCTGAATTTGCTGGCCGACGTGATGGCGCTGGTCGCCAATCCGCGTTTACGCCATAACCGCTAAATTTTAGGAATTGCTGCAATGCCTGCCTTAAAACCTGCCTCGATCCTTGGCCTGCTGGTGCTGATTCTCTTTGTTCTTATCGCGGTTTTTGCGCCGTGGCTGGCGCCGCACGCACCGGATCAGACACTGGGCATGTCGTGGGATCTGCCGGGGGCCAATGCGCTGCTCGGCACCGACAATCTCGGGCGTGATCTGCTTTCGCGCCTTATCTGGGGCACCCGTGTTTCGCTGGGCGTTACCGTGCTGGCGGCGCTGGTGGCCTTTTCGGTCGGCTGCACGTTGGGCTTTATCGCCGGATTGCGCGGCGGCTGGCTGGATCAGGTGATTTCCCGCTGCAATGACATCGTGATGGCGATCCCGACACTGATTCTGGCGCTGATCGTGCTGGCCGTCTTGCCGAAAACCTTGCTGACCCTGACGCTGGTTCTCGGGCTGCTGGAATCCACCCGCGTGCTGCGCGTGGCACGTTCGCTGGCGACGGATATCGGCGTGATGGAGTTTGTCGATGTGGCGCGCCTGCGCGGAGAAAGCCTCGGCTGGATCCTCCGGCGGGTGATTTTGCCTAACGCCTTACAGACGCTGATTGCCGAATTTGGCCTGCGCTTTATTTTCATTTTGCTGTTCCTTTCGGCGCTGTCGTTCCTCGGTCTTGGCGTTCAGCCACCGACCGCTGACTGGGGCGGGCTGGCGCGGGATAATAAAGACGGCATTCTGTTTGGCGTTTGGGCGGCGCTGATCCCCGGCGGGGCGATTGCGGTGCTGGCGCTGGCGGTAAATGCCGTCGCCGACTGGCTGATGAGCGGTTCGACCCGCGTCTGGGGGAAAAAAGCATGAGCGACGTTTTACTCAAAACAGAAAATTTGCGCGTGGTGTCCGCCAGTAAAAATCCGCGGACGCTGGTGGATGACGTGTCTTTTACCGTGAAACGCGGCGAAGTGCTGGGGCTGATTGGTGAATCCGGCGCGGGGAAATCCACTATCGGGCTGGCAATTCTCGGCCATTGTCGTCAGGGAATGCGTATTCATTCCGGCAGCATTGTCTTTAACGGGCAGGATCTCACGGCGTTGTCTGACCGGCGTTTACGGCAGATCCGTGGTCGCCATATTGCGTATGTGGCGCAGTCCGCCGGTGCGGCGTTTAACCCGGCGATTACCCTGGGTGAACAGGTGATTGAAGCGGCACTGAAACACAAAATCTATGACCGCCAGCAGGCACAGGCGCGCGCCATTGAACTGTTTGAACAGCTCGGTTTGCCGCAGCCGCAGGCGTTTTATCAGCGTTATCCGCATCAGGTTTCCGGCGGTCAGTTGCAGCGGGCGATGATTGCGATGGCGCTGTGCGCCCGTCCCGAACTGCTGATCTTCGATGAGCCGACGACGGCGCTGGATGTCACCACGCAGCTTGGCGTGCTGAAAGCCATTGCCGATGTGATCCGCATTTCCGGCGTGGCGGCTATTTACATCAGCCACGATCTGGCCGTTGTCGCGCAAATCAGCGACAAGATTATGGTGTTGCAGCACGGCAAAACGGTGGAACAGGCACCGGCCGCGCAACTGCTGGCGCAGCCGCAACAGGAATACACCCGGCGTCTGCTGAATGCGCAGGGCGAAACCAAAACGCCGCAAACCAGCGAGGCACCGGTGGCGCTAAGTCTGCGCAATATCAGCGCGCGTTATCAGGCGCAGCCGGTCTTGCAGGATATTTCCCTGAATTTGCCGCGTGGCCGGACGCTGGCGGTGATCGGCGAATCCGGTTCGGGGAAATCAACGCTCGGCAAAGTGATTTGCGGGTTACTCAGCCCGGAAACGGGGAAAGTGACGCTGGAACAGCAAACGCTGCCTGCCGGTCTGCGTCAGCGCAGCCGCCCGCAGTTGCGCGATGTGCAGCTGATTCATCAGATCCCCGATACCGCGCTGAACCCGAAAGAGCGCATTGGCGGGCAGATTTCCCGCGTGCTGGAATGTTTTACTTCGCTTAACCGCCCCGAACGGCAGGCCAAAGTCAGCGAACTGCTGGCACAGGTCGGGCTGCATGCGGAGCTGGCGGAGCGTTATCCTGCGGCACTTTCCGGCGGCCAGAAGCAGCGCGTGTGTATCGCGCGTGCGCTGGCGGCGGAGCCGAAACTGATTGTGTGCGACGAACCGACGTCCGCGTTAGACCCGCTGGTGGCGCGCGAGGTGCTGGCGCTGCTGCGTAAAATCCAGCACGACACCGGCATTGCGTACCTCTTTATCACGCATGATTTGCAGGTGGTGCGCGAGATTGCTGATGAAGTGGCGGTACTGAAGCAAGGCGTGATTGTGCGTCAGGGGCCGGTAGCATCCGCACTGAGCGAACCGCTGGACGATTACACCCGCGCGTTGCTGCATTCCGTACCGGAAATGCGCACCGGCTGGCTGGCGGAAATGTTCGTCAGCGCGTAAAGCGGCCTCCCCTGAAAAGGGGAGGCGTAAATCGCAATTCCATTTTTGTACAGTTACAAACCTTTCTGATTCATTTCTCTTTACACTTCCCTAATAATTCATTCACTAAAGATCTCTTTATTTGTACCGATAACCTTCCTGAACATTAAATATTTCTAAGAGTTTTATTCCCGCGTCAAAAAATTAATTTGAGATAAGGGTTTACGGATTATTTAAAAAAATAAACAGTGATTTCGCTATGAAATTATCAGCGGTTTGAATTGTTTCGCGTTGTATTCATTTTATTGGCCAGGAAATAAGGGAGTGAGAATGTTTAAGATGATCAACAATATGCGGGTGGGTGCCCGTTTGGGGGCCGCATTCAGCCTGGTAATTCTGTTATTAATCATCGTCAGCGTGACAGCAGTAACAAAAATAAGCGCTATCAACGCCAGCATTGACCAAATAGTCAACGATCGTTATGTGAAAGTTCGTCTGGCATTTGATGTCCGCGACGGTGTGAATAACCAGATTAAATTCTTGCGCGGAATTGTCATCGATACCAAGAATCCTGAACAAAACCAAAAACGTTATTTACAGCTGGATGACACCATTAAACAAACCAATCTGGCGATGAGCAAAATTGCGGCCATCCAGACAACGGTGACCGGTAAGCAAAAAATTAAAGCCTTGCAGGATGCCAGCGATGCGTTTGAAAGCGGCAAAGAAGCGCTGATTGCACTGGCCCGCGCCGGTAATATGGACGGCGCAACCGAATATGTCCTGCGTAAACTGACCACGTCGCAGAACGCGTATCTGGATCTGGCCATCGCTTTTGCCAATTCTCAGGATCAGCAGTTGCAGGCTGAAGGCAAAAAAGCGGTGGCAGACGGGCATACCGCCATTGAACTGACGCTGATTTTCTCCGCGCTGGCGATCCTGCTGGCCGCGGCAATGGGCTATTTCCTGACCCGTTCAATCACCCGTCCGCTGCTTAATGCCGTGAAAGTGGCGGAAAACGTGGCGGCAGGCGACCTGACCACGCAGATTCAGGTGAACTCCCACGACGAAACGGGCCAGCTGATGCAGGGCCTGAAAAACATGAACGAAAATCTGCTCAAGATCGTGACAGAAGTTCGTGCCGGAACCCATGCGATTAACAGCGCGTCCAGCGAAATTGCCGCCGGGAACCTGGATTTGTCTTCCCGTACTGAACAGCAGGCCAGCTCACTGGAAGAAACCGCCTCGGCCATGGAACAGATGACCGCGACGGTGAAACAGAATGCTGATAACGCGCGTCAGGCTAATCAGCTCGCGGCGCAGGCTTCCCACGTGGCAGTGCAGGGCGGCGAAGTGGTGGGCGAAGTCGTTAATACGATGGAAGGCATCAATGCTTCTTCCCGCAAAATCGTCGATATTATCGCGGTGATCGACGGCATTGCGTTCCAGACCAACATTCTGGCGCTGAACGCCGCCGTGGAAGCCGCGCGTGCCGGTGAACAGGGGCGCGGATTTGCCGTGGTGGCATCAGAAGTGCGTAATCTGGCGCAGCGTTCTGCTTCGGCGGCGAAAGAGATTAAATCGCTGATCGACGATTCTGTTCTGAGAGTCGATAACGGGACGCAGCTGGTCGCCAAAGCGGGCGCGACGATGGCCGAAGTGGTGTCCAGCGTGAAGAACGTGACCGACATCGTGGGCGAAATTGCGATTGCCAGCAATGAACAAAGCACCGGCATCGAAGAGATCAACAAAGCCATCAACCAGATGGACGAAGTCACGCAGCAGAACGCCGCGCTGGTCCAGGAAGCCTCTTCGGCAGCATATTCCCTGAATGAGCAGGCGGAGCGTCTGTCGCAGGCCATCAGCATCTTTAAAGTCAGCGCGGCGACGGCAACCTCCGCCGTGCGTAAAGCGACGCAGGTTAACTCTCCGGCATTATTGCCAAACCGTCGCGCGGTGCCTGCCGCCGATGAAGGCTCGTGGGAAACCTTCTGATTTTCTGATTATTTTCTGCGTTAATTATCCTAACCCGGTACTGAGTATCGGGTTTTTTACTTTTCTGCCGCGAAGATCGTGACGCAGGGGGACTGACGGGCTGACGATAAGGCGGAAGGCGACTTCCGCTTATTTGAACCTTCCGTGGTGCGGTTACCCGCTATCCTTTCAGAAAATCTGCACGCAGTTTATTCAGAACGTTGAAGACCGGTTTTCCTGCGGATTCGGCAATCTTTGTGTCAGCGAAAACTTGCTGCCAGTTAGCCAGTGCGGCCAGCGTCTGATCAATGTAATCATCCGGTTTGAGGAATTTATAGTCTTTGCACAACTGGTGCATAAGTTTTCGCGTCGGTTTTCCTTTTCCAGCAAATGACGTTGTGTGTTCCCCCATGCCTTCAGAAAATGTCAGGTCATAAGCGGGGGTCAACGTCCACCGTTCTTCGGCATCAGAATGGATAAATGCAAAGTTTTTTGCATGATCATCGTAGTTATGGGAGAGCGCATTAAAGACCATCAGACGCGCCATTTTCTCGACTTCAGCAGCATTTTGGGTCAACGCGTAAGTGAGTTTAAGCATTTCACTGTAATCGAGCGACTGGGTTCTGAAATCGGCATAAATCAGCGCCGATGCGGTCATCACGTGGCGGCGGCTGTCGCCCTCACGGTCAAAACGACGTGATGCAAAGAAACGCTCGGTTTGATTCTTATCAGAGAGTTGCACGTCTAACAGCGTTGAGTCCGCCATTGTGACGCCCGCATTTCTTGCCATGATGGCGTATGCCTGCTCGATAGCGCCAGTTTCCAGCGGTTCATCCAACGCCCTGAACTTTACAATCCAGTGGGTATATCCTTCACGCAGCGGCTCAAAGGCTGAAGTAGCCTGGGTTGTATCTGCTGAGAGGGCTACGATGGCCTTTGGCCGGGCACCACCGGCCGAGCCGCCCGCAATACGCAATGTTTTAAGAACCTGGCGAGTCTCCCCGGCCTGCACTTCGACAGAGGCCTCAAAAAGGTCTGCGAGGCTAAGCGAAGAGGGAATATCCACTTTCTCAGATTTAGGGTGATATTCAAAAGCCCCCACGCCGCGATCGCCGAGGTACGCCAGACGGTCAAGTTGAGTGAGCGTCCGGGATGTCCCCGCACCAAAATGGCCATCGAAGAACCGATCCATTAATTTCAGACCCCAGCCATCCGGCAGGGAATCTGAAAATGCGCCATGTAACCCGCGAAATAACATATCTTTCGCCAGCTGAGGTTTATCATCGAACGTCATTGTAAACGGTGAAAGGCTGAACCCTGAAGCCAGCCACGCTTTACTGTATGTGAAGTAAATGCCTTTTCCTTCAGCCTGATACAACTCACCGACCTTTTGTCCGTTGACGGAAACGGTTAGCTCTTCTACATGCGTCAGTGTGTCGTTTCTGAATGATTTATTCATCGTCCCCCCCGCTGGCGGCTGGCATTTTTTAGTTCCTCATAGGAACCGGGTTGTGAAGGTTTGAACAGCGTGGTGAATGGCGTGAGTTCATCCATCGCGGTCGCCAGCAAGATCATCGATTCCAGCGTAGCAGAACCCGTGAGTTCAAAGCGTTTTATGGATGATTCAGAAACCCCTGAACGTTCAGCCAGTGTTTTACGTGAAAGATTTTTCGACAGACGTAATGCCCGTGCGTTTTTTCCGATATCGCGGGCAATTTCAGCAGGGGAATAAAGAAAGTGCATCAGGGACATTAAACGTCACTCCAGTGGCACTTAATGGTCCAAATAAGACCTGTTATGTGCATTAATCGATGATAATAGGTCATTTTAGACCCGTTATTAAAAAAATGCAAAACCCCGCACAAAAGGTCATTTATGACCTCTTATGCGGGGTTGATAGTGTTTACAGGTCATATTTGACCCATAAAAGTATGGCCTGTTTTGTTAACGCCCGACGCGTGCCTGCAACGCGGCCGGATAGCGGTCTCCGTGAACTTCGACGGCGGCCAGCGCGCTGGCGAGATTGCGTAATTCGCTGTCGCTCAGCGTGACGTCCGTTGCGCCTAAGTTTTCTTCCAGACGGTGCAGTTTGGTGGTGCCCGGAATCGGTACAATCCACGGTTTTTGTGCCAGCAGCCAGGCCAGCGCAATCTGTGCCGGTGTCACGCGTTTTTCCTGCGCGATGTTATGAATCACCGCCAGCAGGCTCTGGTTTACCGCCAGCGCTTCCGGTGAGAAACGCGGCACTTTGCTGCGGAAATCGTCGCTACCAAAGGTGGCATTCGCATCAAATGCGCCGGTCAGGAAGCCTTTCCCCAGCGGGCTGAAGGGCACAAAACCAATACCCAGCTCTTCCAGCGTCGGAATGATTTCCTGCTCCGGCTCGCGCCACCACATTGAATATTCGCTTTGCAGCGCGGTAACCGGCTGCACGGCGTGCGCGCGGCGGATAGTTTGTGCGCCCGCTTCGGACAACCCGAAGTGCTTCACTTTACCCTCGGCAATCAGATCTTTTACTGCACCCGCAACGTCTTCAATCGGTACTTCCGGGTCTACACGGTGCTGATAAAGCAGATGGGTCAACCACTAACTTAATGAAAATACAGTAAAAAAAATTCTTCTGCAAAACTCCTGCAAAATTCTTCTGCAAAACTGTACACCATTTAAACTGACACCTCCTTCCAGTCTTTTCCCCTGTCGTCATGATATTTGTCCGTCATCACACTGGTTTTATGGCCCAGCAAAATTTGCGTGTTAATACCCTGGTCACTATAAAGACGCTCCGATAATGATCTCTGTTCATGGAACGATGGTGGGGTATTGCCATCCCATACCAACCCTGTTTTGTCCCTTGCGGTGGCAAAGCCACATGACAGAGTACCCTTTGTGACAGGTCCTCCTCGGGCGCAATTTCTACGCGACCGGTGATGATGCAGGATCCATTGGCTCAGAACAGAATCGCGGCAATCGGCGATCACATCTCTTAATGAAATTCCCAGCGCCTCACATTTCAGTGAAAGAGGGATCGCCACTTTTGCACCTGTTTTCTCCTGTTTAATGTGAAGTCGGTCCTCCCATATATCGGAAAATTTTAAGGTGGAAATGTCGCCCACTCTCTGCCCCGTGATAATTGCCAATAACATTGCTCGAGCGATATATACGGGCAGATTTTGCGCCTCGGTGTAAATCGCTTTCCATTCATCGAACGACAGTCTTTGGCGTGTTACCTTGGCCCGCGGTTGTTTGGTAGCCGTTGCTGGGTTGTATCCGGCGGGTACTTCGCCGGCATGCTGTGCTTCTTTGAACACATCACTTAGTGTTGCCCTGACAACCTGTGCCATCCTGCCCTGACCCTTTTCGATATAAGTCTCTAGGATGCTGGCAATATCCCGGGCGCCGACTTCTGGAAGTGGGCGAATGCCGCACTGACTGATAAATGCCCGGAGTGCCGGTTCTCTGCCTCTGGCTGTATCAGGTTTGATTTCTCCCGCCTTAACTCTATCCTGCTGTATCTGGCGATACCTTTGAATCCAAGCGTTCGCGGTAATGCCTTGGTTAACCTCACGGCTGATTTCATTTCTGATTTTTATCAGGTTCACCATCTGCTGTTCTGCCAGCCGCATATTGGCATCGATGGCAATGGTTCGGGCTTCCTCCGGGTTATCGCCGAGTCCGTGAAATTTCCCCGTTACAGGGTGTTTATAACGCCAGTATATTTTTTTAGTGCGCGCGTCCGTGTAGCAAGACAATCCGGGGATCGTGATGTTGTATTTACGGGGACGTGCCATCTTCTAAAATCCTCTTCAAGCGCGGGTTGTCGTCGCTTCTAATGACGGGTTTTTCTCTCTCAGCGATATAACGCGCCGTGGAATCGATGCGCCAGCGTCTGCCTGATTTGAACGGCGGAGGAGAAATTAGTCCGCATTTTGCGTCTTTAATGAGTGTGGCCTGACACGGGATCGGCTCTGATAATTCCTCGCGCGCCCAGTCCATAATCAGCATTGTTCTTGCCATTGGTCATTCCTTAAAAGGGTGACCGGTCAACATTATTCCACGCTGACCGGTACCGTTTTGATTTTTAGAAATCAGTTCTGATTGTCTGGCTCGTCACCAAACTTTGGCGCTGCAGCCAGCATGGCTGCCCAGCACAATTTCGCGCGGTGTGCGGCCTGAGCACATCCACTCATGGCGTCGTACTCTTCCCATACATCGCGTGGGCTAAATGACTCATCGGGTTTGGATTCAAAGCCATCAATGACCATGCTTTCTGTTGGTTCAATGGGTACCAACTGCCAGCCTTCTGGCACAACCGGAAACACCGGGGTGGTGAAAAGCTCAATTAGGCCGGTTACTTTACCGGTCTCAATCATCCAGTCGGCAGGCCGCTCACGTGAAAGCTCATTACGCCAGTCTTCAAAACCCGATGTAGTTTCACATCCTGCATATCTGTATGCGAAAGCAAACGGTACCTGCTCACCTTTCGCTTCACGTATGGCGATCAGTTCGTCAAATGCCGCGGCTTGTTCTTCTGCAAACTCACGCAATTCAGGAATTTCACTATTCAACCAGGAAATATTCGCCCGCAGATCTTTCAGTTTTTCAATGCTCAGTTTCATGGTTTTACCTCAACAAAATCCACATCCAAGCCGATAGCCGTGTAGTTTGATATTGCTGTTCTTGAGATGGTGGCCGAGTGATGCTCTCGCCTCTCGCTCTGCCTGTTCCCGTAATTCTTCAAAGCTGGCTGATGCCTCCCAGCCGCCGACATGCACGCTGACAGACAGCTGCATGTAAACTTCTGCAGTTAGACGTTTAGCCATGGTTGCCCGCCTTACCTTCAGCCTTAAGAACCATCCAGCTACCGTCAGGTAGATCCCAACTAATTTCCCCGCCCTCAGCCATAACCAGTTGCCAAACCAGCTGCGCCGCCTCGTTCGTCACGTCGCAGCCGTGGTCATTTCCAACACGTTGACGCTGGCCTTCGACGGTATCTTTCATTTTTGCAAGTTGGATGGTCTTGGTTAGCGGGGAAAAGCCCAGCTGCAATTTCGCTGTGTTGCTCATGACGCATACCCCAATTCTTCAATCTGTCTTTCTTTCCGTCCACGATACCAACCGCGTTTTATCCAGCGGCGAGCTTTCCGCATGGCATCAATATCGCTACGGATAATCTCCGGGAAGCCGCCGTATTTCACCGTGCGCGGGTGGTGATGGTTTTCAAATCCTTGTTCCTCACCAATTTCGACGATTTCTGAGCGGTAATAAGCCAGCCACTCCGAGCGGTTACAGGCTGGGCAGGGAATGTCCCCGCCGTTATCCATCCCCAATTCATCACCACTGTCGGCGTCCCACAAATAACCTTCGAAACAAATGCTGTCTGGGTAATGCGCGCCAAATTCATAACCCTGGTACCCGCAACTTTTTGTCTCTTTTTCAGTGTTGGATTTATCAATCATGATTTATTCCTTCTGCAGCCCGGCGCTAACCGGGCTGGTTTAATCAGTTCTGAAATTCAGGCCGCAAGTCGTCGAGGATCACCTGCAGTTTTTCAATGTCGTCAGCGCGCAAATCACGGTCTGAGCGGTTGATAAATGCCTCGGCTGCCTGGAAGTCATCCAGAGATCGACACTTGCTTAACATCTCGTTGGCTTCTGCTGCTACGTTAATCTGCTGATAACGTTTAAAGACTTTGCCTTTCAACTCCGTGAAAGCATCGATCCCAATTTTGGCTTTGAACTCTTCAATTTCGGTGCGAATCTTCGTGGCCGTTTCAATGGTCACGGCATCCTCGATGGCGGCGCGGAAATCTGCAATCAGGTCATTAGAAGCAACCGGCGGGGCAGTAGTTTCTTTCCGGGGTTCGGGCTGGCGATCTGCCATTTGGCTGGCGCTCATGCGTACCGGCTTAGATGCAGGATTGACAACCTTCTCGCAGCGCTCTTCCAGTTCATCAACGGTGTAAACGCCTAAAATCACCTCGGGGCAGTAGAGTCGCGCCCATCGCTTAACAGCCAAATATGCCAGCTGCTGGCGCGGGTCATCAGCCCACAAGGTTGAATTCCTGGTGCGGGCCTGTGCTAATAGCAAAATCAACTCACGAGGTTCTTCCTCGCCTTTTAAGGTGGCCCAAACGCGGATACCGATTCCTTCCTCATCGGTCAGCTTCCAACCGGGAGTTCGATACTCCTGACCTTTATCATTTTTTCGAATATCAAATTTGCCGATCACCTTTTCCCAGGGACCAAACCAGTCATAATTTATTCGGTCTATGAGTGGTCCGCGGGTTGAGATAACCGCGTTTACAAGCTGCGCTTCATAACCGAGAACGCCGCCGACTGTGAAAGTTTTCTGCGCTACTGCAAACGGGTTCATTTGCCATTGGGCAGCCTGCATGGCGATCGCCATACAGTCAGCAGGATTGTTTCTCAAGTGGTTGGGCACTGTTGAAACGCCACTCGCCATGACCTGCGCAAAATTACTGATCGCGGTTAAATATTGCGGATTGAACAGCGCGATGTTGGCGTTCGTTACCGGGTTTTCATTTTGGTCTGAAACAGTAATGTTGTTCATTGTGATCCCCTTATGCCAAGCGCAGCGCTTCCATACGGCGCTGGTCGAAGTCATTTAAGTCGTCTGTAATTTCTTCTGTGATTGGAGCGGGCCAAACGCCGGTGTCGAAGCCGGTTTTGATATCCCGCATCGCTTTTTTGTATTCAAGTCTGCCGAGTTCCAGCAAATCAACGGAAGCCTCGACGATGGCGATCCAGTGGTAACCCTCGTCTTTGTTCACAAAAATCCAGAAGAATTGATCAAAGGCTGCCACGTCTGAATACATGGCAGCGGAAAGGTGATAATCCCGGTCGATGATTTCACGATGCAGTCTGGCGCGGAGTGAGTCCTGTTTAACTCGGCCCATCGTGGTGGTTTTCAGATCAAAGCCTACGCGCAAGCCGTTCATATCAATTTCGAGATCCGGGCGTACCCTGATTTCCAGGCCAGTATCTTCATCGATGCTGAAATAGCTCACTTCAACGGCGCGATTGGGGTGTTGTAACAGCGATCCAGCCGATGGGTGATTTAACAGTGCCTGCTGGATGGCTTTGCCATGCTGCATCTGGCGTTGGGAAACTGGTGTGCGTTTATCCCCGCCGTTCTGCCATTGTTCGATAAGTTCATCGGCGAATACCGCACCTGGGTTAACGCTGCGTACGGCGATAATGAGATCTTCTTTCTTTCCTGTTACGTTAAGTGGCTGCGGTTTGGCGCGTTCCAGTGCGACGACATTTGGGTAAATGGTTTCATATGCATCGAGCAATGTTGAGTAACTGCCTGAGGTTTTGACTGGTTTCTCAAGGGTGGCATTAAACTCTTTGATACAGGCCTTCATTGCAGTTGCAGTTGCTTTGGCATCGCCAGGGATTTTCTGAAATTCAGCAGGTAGGCACTGATAAGAAAAACCGACATCTTCAAGATTGCCTTCCGTTGAGCGAAGCGGCGGGAGGTTTGCGTTATAAGCCTCCAGACCTTCTTTCAGCTCGTCGGCCGTCATTAGCGGTGTCAAGGTGGCGTTATAGGTTTCAATGTATGCACGCATACTGGCAGTATTGGTAAAAGCGTCTTCGGGGACAATTGGCTCGATATTAAAATCTGCAGACAACTGGTCTGGTTCGAGTGCCAATGTGTGAACCAACGATCCGAATGAGAGTGCTTCGGTACTTTCGCGTGAAATAGTTTTTGCAACGTGGCGGGCATTGAAATACATCGGGCTGATCCGAGCATCTTTAACCTGTGTGCTGCTGATGCCGTTTGCAGCGTGGTACACGTCGTTTGGGATATTGTGGTAACGCCCCGGTTCGAAATAGGAAGGGGTGTTTACCGGCTCAACCGCAGTGATGGTGGCGGTTTCTTCCTCAGTGGTAAACGTTTTGGTGACTTCGGTACCGGTATTTACCATTTCGGCGCTTTCAGTTTCCAAAACAGCTGAATTGGTTTCCATTTCCGTCTTTTTGGTTTCCATTTCTGCCGTTTCGGTCACCAGTGCAGTAGTTTCCTGCGTTGTTTCCAGGCTCGACAGTGGGGAGTTTTCGAAAAGTTTTGCCACGGTGAACTGGCCTTTCCCAAGGCTCTGCACTTCGCCAGTACCGGTGCCGACCACTTTTTCTTTTTCACCCTCATTTGAGGCGGTACCAGCGGGGTGATAGTCGGGCAGGAGAGGGTGGCCGTGAAGCTTGCTGACGACGTATTCCCGGCGTGCAGCTGCATCCTCGATCAATTTGAGATTTTTATGCCCGTCGGCCATCAGTTCCCACAGCTCGCCGCTGGGAATGAATTCAATACCCGGCACGCAGCGATATTCTGTGTTCCAGGTTCGCCAGGTAGGATCTCGACTTTCAACCAAATCTTTGGCTTTTCGAACATCAGCAGCTTTCGCCTCCACGGGATTGACACCCAGCACATGCAGCGCTGTTTCTCGTTCACGTTCTTCTGGTGAGCGAGGTTCTGCAGCCACGGGTGCTGCATCTACTGGCACCAGCTTCACCACGGATTTGCGTATCCAGGTATTCACAGTTGCTTCGCGCTCCTCGTGTTTTACGGAAAGGAATGCCTGAGAAAAATCTGCTATTTGATTGATGGATGGCGCTTCTTTCAGTGGCGGCCAGACAGATTTAATGGCGCCGATGACGGTGATCACCAATTCAGGGAAGCACTTTTGAAGATTGGGAATATCGCCCAGGCCGGTTAACAGGTTGCCGAGGTAGATATCATGTTTGTTATCGATCTGCGCGTTGACGGTATCCAGCTGTTCAGACGATATCTGCAGGCTTGCAGAGCCAAACAGGTACGCACCCGTAACACGGTGTGGCAGATCGAAATCTGTAGCGAAATGCAGCGCGGGTTCTTCATCGACCGGCGGGAACGACGTGGAGTTATTTTCTGCTGGCGCTGGTTTGGTTGCGCCGGTGATCACCTGCCAGTCATTTTTGTCATCGAGCTGGTACCGGCTGCACCAAGTTGCATCAAACACACCTTCTTCTGGCAGGTCATCGTAAACAGGGAAATTGGTGCGAACAGCTTTGAAATAGTTCTTCGGGTCGAGATCCGCATCTTCGATGTGATTATCCAGGTCACGGAGCGCCCGCGCGTCATTTTTTGCAGAGTAATAGATAAAAAGGGACGGTAATCCAGTTTTCTGTTTAGCCTTTAAATAATAGGAATATACGTTCTGCACTGTGTCTTTCTCCATTTATTATGTATAGAGTAAGAGCAATCAATGCGTCATTAACCCCTGATTGCTCTCAGTGTTTATTTTGAATTTACTTGTTTTATCTCTGCGTATTAGTGCTACTTACTTGTTTTACAGGCTGCACAGTTGTTACTGCATTTACGCGGGCGGAGTAAGTGTTGAATCACATCAAGAGCAGATACCTGTTTGCCAAAATAAGATTCAACTTGCTGGTCTAATTCTTGTCGTTTCATTTTGATATGAGCATCAGCGACAGATAAGTAAATATCAGTGATTGCATCCAATGCTTCGCCAGGGGAAGTGAACTCACCCAAATCATAAAAGTCAGTGCGTGCGCCCGTTTCAGTAATGATTACGCGAGCAATGCCGTCTTTGCCCGACATCGCAATATTACCCACAACAATATCGTTCACAGAGAAGCTTGCTACGTTATTTTCAGTGGCCGTTATTTCAACCTTAATAGATTTAATCATTTCACATTCCTTTCATTTAGATGTTGGATGGCTTCCACTTCATAGCAGTTGCCGTTAACGATACGTTTATCGAATATTACTTTTTCACATTCCTGCTTAGAGTCGTATACGTCATAAATAACGTCAGTACATTCCTGATGCGCAGAGCATGACATTACAACGAGTGCAAATAAAAGTTGGTGCATTAGATTCCCCTGATGCTGCTGGAATATTTATTGGTGACCAATTTATTATTAATGCCTGGATTTAGATCAAATCTCCGTTCCAGGCGACGGTGGTATCCTTACGGCTCTCAAACCAAGTAAGGAAATTCAATGTCTTTAAGCACTACTTGCCCAAAAATGCGATTCAACATCATTTGAAATTTCAGAAATTAAAATAGTTAGCTCTGAGAAAATAAGATTCATTCAGTGCTCTTACTGTGGGTGCGCAATATCAGCTATTCCCGTTCGATTCTCAAAAGTATTTGATGCACTCGAAAAGGAATTAGGCACTCACAAATAAGGCTGAATCATTCCCCAAATCCTCGATAATTTGTGATGGAGACGGCCTGATGTGCAAGGCGTAGAATGCGTTCTACGTCTTCTTCATCCAGCCCGTTATCTCGTGCCAGGCTGGTGGCGGTCAATGTTATGCGCTCCGCCAGGCTTAGAAGAATTGCGCTTTTTACCTGCTTCGTTTTTGTCACTTATCACCTCCGTCAGTGGTTGAACCCGTCATACCTTGCCGTCTTTCCGGCCGTCAGAACTTGTTTCTGAGAAATCACTGTGTGGTTTCGATGGGATGAAGTTAAGTTAACTTGTGTTTTCAGTCAAGAATTAAAATCAATAAAACTTGACAAAAAAGACATGAAAGCAGAGAAGGTTGTGATACATGCCTGAATTAGAACATAAAAAAACCGCCCTCATCTGGGGCGGTCATTTAAACTGAAACGTTTAGATGTGATTAAAAGATATATTTTGCAATTGCTAATGCTAAGCCGGTAGTGCCTAACAGTGTGGCAGCTAGCCACTTGGTTTGCCCACTAATTGACTTATGGAGTTCAGTGCGCAGTGTTGCTATATCTTCTTTGCTGGCATAGTTGGATTTGATTACAGCAATGTCACTCTTAAGATCATTCATGGATTCTTCAAGCTTTTTAATTCGCTCATCCATCATGTTCCCACCTCCTCCAGTGCCGCCGTTGGATACTTGTTCAGGGAAAAGATAATCAGGGTTTTCAACTATTTTCAGTTTAGCACTCATTTGAGTCCAATGTCCTTATCCTTTTCCAGCCACCCAAGGACCTTAGAGGCCAGGTGTCGGCTTACAAATCCGCAATTTTTGCATGCTACTTGAAATTGACAATCAAATGCACCAATCAGCCCATCGCCTGCATCAACGTAATAACACCTGAGGAAACGATATGAAACAAAATCACCATGTTCTTCAAGTTCAGCCGCTAGCTCATCAGGTGTTAGCGTTTCCGGATCACCCGTCAGCTCTGGAAAGCGCGTTGTTTGTGCTGGAACTAGCTCGGCACTTCCACATGATAAACAGTGAGTGTTAGCTCCTGAGTTTTTTAAGTAATCGGCGAACTGATTGGCTTTGATGGTTTCTAAACCATGTCTTCTTTTTTCTAACCACTGGTTTGTAATCATTATTTTTCCCTTCTCTTCCTTGCTTTAAGGAGTTCCTCGAAAAGTTTATTGAAATTTTCGACACGAGCTCGCAACTCACTTACCTGAGCCTGTTGTTCTGATTCAGGCAGCGCCCTAAACAGATTAATTAGTTCCTTTTCGGTCTCATCAAGTGTAAAGGCTAAAGGCCTTTTCTCCGGTGGTGGTGGGTATTTATCTTCGTCCCCAAACAATAGCCATGCAGGAGAGCATTGCAGAACACCGGCCAGAGAATGCAGATTCTTGCCTGTAGGCTCGGTTCTGTCTCCCTCCCACAACGATATTGTTGCGTAAGAAACCCCGGAAGCCTTTCCCAGCTCCCGTTGGTTATATCCCAGCGCCTTACGCCGCTGGAGAATTCGACTACCAATTGTCTCTTTACTCATAGCATTCGATATTAAGTTATCTTGACTTAATATTTCTTGATGTTTAATCTTGACAAGATTACTTAACATTGAGGTGTTTGTTGTGTTCAAAGAAGATGCAGTCCGGTTTTTTAATAATAACCAAGCTCTTTTAGCAAAGGCGGCTGGAGTGAGTTCGCAAGCCGTATCGCAGTGGGGTGATCTGGTTCCTGAGGGCCGTACCGCTCGACTTGTCGCGGCGTCTGGTGGTGCCTTGGTTTATGACTCTGCTGTTTATGATGCACATCGTAAAGCGAAACGTGAAGGGGAGCTGAATCATGAAAATCAAGCATGAGCACATTCGAGAAGCGGTAAAGGCTTGGGCTGATTGTCCGGGTGGGGAAAAAATACCTGCATCCGAGATTGTCGTTGCTTACCGCGCATTGGGCATGACAAATCCGAGTCTTTATGACGACGCGCACCCAGACGCATTGAGCCGGAATACACAAAAGATATTCCGCTGGATCGAGGGTGATACCCGCTCAGCGATAGCGAATATCCAGGCATTAATGCCTGCGATTGAAAAGGCTATGCCAAACGAACTGCGAGCAATCATGCGTGCCCATTCATCTGAACTGATACGTGATGTCGTCAAAAGGAAGGAGCGTGCAGACCGTGAATGGGAGGCCATGCTTGGTGCAATTATCGCTCTTGCTGACCAGGTATCTGGCAGTGGTCCTGCTGGTTCTGGTATGCGCGTGCATTAGCAAGGTGATCTGATGGCAAGTTTCACGAAAGAGCAGATGGAAAAGCAGATCCAGCTTCAACTCAAATCTAACGGCGTAGCTGAGAGTATTGCGCGTTCAGCGGCGACTCAGGCCGTCAAGCACTACATTCCGGGTCCCAACGTCAAAATAAACAAGTGGCTCGACCTGGCAAAGCAGCACATCAAGACGCTGAAACACATGCCAGATGCACCGGCACGGAAATCAGGGAAAGGGCGCAGATGAAAAAATTATCGTACTCCAATAAACAATTTCGGTATGGCGATATGCTGGTCACCAGGCCGTTTATGCGCGTACTGGTGCGTCAGATAGCCAGAGAACGCGCTGAGGTTGAGTTGGCACGTTTGAATCGAGCGTTTAAGCAAGTGGCAGAACACCAAGGGTGGGGCTTATGAAAAATTCAATGCAGAAAAATAGTGTCCCAAGCGCCAAACAGTTGAGAGCGTTGCTGGGGGAAACCCGTTTACAGCGCATACGTTTTAATTTGGGGTGGTATGCGCTGAGATTCTTCATTCCTGAGTTATTTCAGCCAACTGGCGTAAGCAGGACTTTAATTCTTCTGAATCTGCCTCGAAGAGAAACTCGAAGCGCTGTTCGGCAGCCGCGTGACCATATTCACGGTCACGATGGATGTCCGGAAAAAGATCTCCGCTTACGACAGAGAGGAAAACTTTTCCGGTACTAGGGCATTTTCTGAACGATAACGTTTTACCAAAATATTCTAGATGTAAATCCATGTCGAACCTCCTTCGGTTCTTTAGGTGTAGGAACCGTAAGGATATACCGAGGGTTGGTTCGGCACCAAACAGAGGTATGAATGGCTAATTCATGGCTGCGTCTTTGGCACGATATGCCGAACGACCCGAAATGGCGAACGATAGCCAGAGTGTCAGGCCAATCTATCGCGCTTGTTCAGGCTGTGTATTTGCAATTGTTGGTTAGTGCAGCACAGAACCCAGTAACGGATGTAACGGGCGTAACGTTACATGTAACGAATGTAACGAAAGAGGATATTGCGAGCTCGTTGGATGTAACGGAGGAGCAGGTGGAGAGCGTTACACAGGCGATGCAAGGAAGGGTGTTGGAGGGAGATTTACTCTCTGGTTGGGACAAGCGCCAAAGCCAAAGTGTCAATTACAAAAATCCCGGGAAGCCGCCAAAGACGGGGGCTGAGAGAGTAAGGGAATGCCGAGAAAGGAAAAAACAAGGGCAAGAAAAGCCGCATGACGTAACGGAGGGTAACGTTACGAAACGTTACGGTAACGGTGTAACGCCACAGATAAGAATAGATAAGAAAAGAAAAGATAAAGATCTAAAAGATAAAAACCTATTGTCCCATGGCGAAAAAAACGCCACAGGACCAGATGATGATTTTTTACCGTCTGGCGATGAACCGGCACCCCAAAAACCAAACGGCGTGACTCGGCACGAATACCCGCCGGAGTTCGAGGCTGCCTGGCAGGAATACCCACGGCGCCCCGGCAGCCCGGACAAACACGGCGCCCACAAAGCCTGGACAGCCCGAAAGCGGGAGGGCGTTACCGCCGAGGCCATGCTGGACGGAGCACGGCGCTACGCGGCGTTCATCGTGGCAAACGGAAAATCCGGCACGGAATTTATCCAACTGGCAAAAACATTTTTTGGGCCGTCCCGGCACTTCGAGGACGACTGGTACGTAAATCCTGAGGGGGCAAACCATGCAAAAATCGCTAATCCAACCAAGCAGCGCGGAAGTGCTGTTCAGCAAATCCTCGATGCACGGAATGCCGAGCGACAGCGACAGGGATTGGACCCTCTGGACAGCGATGGGCAGCCTGTTCGGGGATCGTTGGATCTCGAAGAACGGCGCCACGCCCTCGACGGCCTGGACAGCAGCGATTTCGAAATTCTCGGATGAACATCTGTCCTGGACGCTTAACCGGTTCGCCGAACGCTGTGCCGCTGGCAATCACTGGCCGCCGGATCTGGCTGAATTTTTATCCATCGGCGGGGAATTCAGATCAAACCCACTCGGCCTGCAGGTGCACGATGTCATGAACGAATACTGGCGGTATGTCCGGGATCATTGGCGGTATGACTCAACGGAATTGTTTCCATGGTCACACCCAGTCATGTACCAGATTTGCCCTGAATTGCGCAGGGAAGGCGCGCGCCGGAATCTGCCGGAGCGAGAGCTGCAAGCACTGGCAAAACGCCTGCTGCAAAAATGGATTAAACACGTGGAACTGGGACAGTCGATCCCGCCAGTTCGTAAAAAAATCACAGCGCCATCAGCACCAACCGGGCTTACCCCTGCGCAGCAAATGATGTCAGGAAAGCGATATGTCGAGTGAGCGGGAACCGGACGACCCCACCCAGGGTGCAGAACTGGATGAAGAACTTGAATGCCAGCTGCTGCAAACGCCAGCCGGGCGCTAGATGTTAGCGAAATCAAAATGGATAAACACTGAGGATTGACTGATGAGCACGACGATAGAAAAAATTTTGAATGAGTTGCAGGAAGTGGGAAAAGTAACGGCGCTGAACATTGCTGATTCGCTCGGGCTTGAGCCCGGAGTCGCTGTAGCGATGCTGAAAAATCAGGTCAAACAGGGCAATGCAGATTGCGTCAACGGGTATTTCAGCATCACCGAGAAGGGCCGGAAATATTCGCCAGATGCCATAGCGGAGAAACCAGTTACCAAGAAAAAATCGTCAAGAGCTGTAAAAACTCAAAAGGTCGCAGAAGTCACCGTAAGCGGTCGAATTGATAAACCGGTGCAAGTGAGTTCGGTAGAGGGAGAAAAGCCAGCAGTGGAGCAACCAGCCCCATTACCGTTGATTATCAATGCAGTACAGAAAGTAGAAACAACACCCGCAGTGATTTTTGCTGATCCCGACACCATGACGGTGACGCTGCCGACTATCGACTCACTGAGTCGCAAAATCAGGCAGCATGAGGGTGATGTACGCCGCCTGCGTAAACTCCGTGAGACGGTTCGCAGGCTTCAGCGCCAAACTGCAGGAGTCGCATTATGACCAAAATTACTGCGGCAGAAATCATCGATATCATGCTTGGGAAAACGCTGACGTATGCCGAACTGAGAAAGTTATTTGCTGAAAAATATCCTGATCGGGATCTCCCAGCGAGGGAGCTGTCACCTAAACTCCAGTCCGTGGTTAATTCGTTGATGCGCTCACCCTACGCTGACATTGCGCGGACCCCAGGTCGTGAAAATAAATATCACCTGGTGCATGTGTCGCCAGAATTTTATCGCGTAGGTGGCGCAAAGAAACCAAAGAAAAAAATGGATACCGGTAGTAGCCAGAGAATGCCGAAAGTTAGGCCGCAAATGTCTCCAGAGGATGCACAGTGTTGCCACATGGCCAGTCTTTTTAATCAGTTGCTGATGCCGGTTCGCCAGCGTTTTACCGGAGGTATTCAGTGATAAAAAATTTGATAAATAAAAGCTGGTTTTCTTGCTGGTTGATTACTTTCGTTGCCTGCCTTGCTCTGATGATCACAGTAATAGCGATAGCGCTCTCACTGGCTGCGTTCATAGAGTGGAATGTGGCACCGTACATTGCTGCGTACGACTGCCTGGGGGGGCGCGAGGTAAGGTTTCTTGTCGGGAGCTGCTTGGTTATGTCAACTGTGGGTGTGGGGATCATTAAATTTTGATAATGCGTGGCGGTTGGGTAGTATTGCGGCGGGTGCTTGAGACTTTCTGTCTTGAGCATTAGCAAAAGGCAGAAAGAGAAAAGCCCCGAGTCGATATAAATCAACCCGAGGCCCTCTTATGCTTCAGCAACATAAAGGTAGCCTCTTACACGCCGAAAGGCAAGGAGAAGCAACCATGAAACAGCCAACGGCGGTTTTGATCGCCATCATCGTTATAGCGGCAGCCTGCACTGCCATTTTAGCAATGAGGAAAGACCTCTGCGAGATCCACATCCGAAGTGGTCAAACGGAGGTTGCTGTTTTCATGGCTTACGAATCTAAGTAAGGAGCAACCGGCGGGGAGCAATCCCCGCCATTTGTTGTCGCCGCATGAGTTCTCAAGCACCCGTCCCCTCTAGAAAAAATCCCTATAAACATACGCATACCGATGTTCGCAGAATCAATCTCTAAGTTCTGCGTTCAAAACGGGGTGTTTTGCTGTTTTTATATACAGTGGTTTTCTGCTATCGTTCCTTCAATCGATCGGTGAAAACGATCAGTGTTACTAAATTGATCTGCGCTGCCTATTTGTTTTAAGTGCGTCAATGAGCTTAACTTCCGAAACGCGCGAAAGGATGCATAACAGGATAATTTTTTCCGCTGGAGAGATTACATGTATATTCCTGATGATCTAATCAAAGGGTTAGTAACAACAGATGGCCCTGTGTTGCTCTACTTTTGCGCTGGAGTTCCCACTTCTGGTTTTTTACTTCGTGAAGATGAGTTTGTTACCAGCTTGCGAACGTTTCAAGATGCGCGTAAAAAAGCAGGGCTTCCCCCTACAGAGTACCGAAGAAACAGACTATAATTAAGTTTCAGGTCTGAACAACCTACTGAAAAATCACTGCGTCCACCGGAGATAGCGATGGCGCAGTTATCATTTATCAAAGCAAGCAATAACACTCTGATACCCGCAACGCCGGATACCAGAGATTTTTTGCATTCTAAAATCAAGGTCGGCGACATACTGACCTCTGACTTCAAAAAAGCGCGCAATGCCCGCTTTCACCGTAAATACTTCGCACTTCTCAATCTTGGTTTTGAGTACTGGACGCCTACCGGCGGCGCTATATCCCCCGAAGAAAAATCCCTGATCCGTGGTTACGTAAACCATCTGGCTGAATATGCTGGTCATGGCGAAACGCTCAATTCTCTGGCTGTCGGTTATCTGAAAAAAGTCAGTGCGCGGCGGGCTGACCGCGTGACGCTGATTAAGTCGTTCGATGCTTTCCGGCGCTGGACTACGGTCGAGGCCGGTTATTACACAGAACTGGTAATGCCGAATGGTGTAACGGTCAAAGAACCGATCTCGATTTCCTTCGCGAGCATGGATGACACTGAATTTTCAGAACTCTACAAAGCCACGCTGAATGTGTTGTGGAATTTCATTCTGAATAAAACATTCAGCACCCCACAGGCTGCCGAGAACGCTGCGAGCCAGCTAATGAGCTATGCGGCATGAGCAAATTAACCAAAGCGGCGCGAGGGCGCGAATGCCAGATCCGGATTGTTGGCGTATGCAACGGAAACTCAGAAACCACTGCGCTTGCGCATTACCGGCTTGCGGGAACCTGCGGTACCGGCTGCAAGCCACACGATGAACAGGCCGCGTGGGCGTGCAGTGCATGCCACGACATCTGCGACGGGCGAACAAAATCAGAGTGGGATTACGACACCTTGCGGCTATGGCACGCGGAAGGCGTTATGCGTACTCAGCAGATTTTAAGGGAAGAGGGGATCATCTGATGAATGCGCAATTACTTGAGTACGCACGTATAGCACTACGCTTCGCCCTGGCTGATTTATCCGGCGGCACAAAAGGGCAGTTGCAGGCATTCGCTGAGCACCCGCCTGCTGATAAAAACCGTAATCCCCGTCAACCAATACATCTGGTAGATCTTGAGGATGGGCGGGGAGGTTATCGGCAGGTTAAGGCTGAAAACACGGCGCTGTACGTTTTGGAGACGCGCAGTCGTCGCCGACCGATGCCGCCGATGAATGAGTATGATTTTGCTATGTGTGGCTGGCGCCGCGCTGTGAATTCGCTGCCTGAGTATCAAAACGCCTGGGTGAAATACTGTTATGGCCATGACCTTAAATTTGCTCACCAGGTAGCTTTTTGCGAACACGTTTGGGCTGAATACGAAAGGAGGTTAGAGGGCAAACCACTGCAGGCAAAAGTGAAAAAGCGGCTGATCGCTTTAGTCTGGTTAGCAGCGCAGGATGCGGCTGCGAAGAATAGAAACGATACTTATACCGAGCTGGCTGGTACTGCACTGGGGAACCTTATGAGCATATCTCAGCAATGCTGGTCTAAGGTCTATGCGTCCCACTGGTCCGGTTTAAAAAATGCTTTTGAACGCTTGGATATTGATGTTTTGCGAACAGTGTTAAATCGGCTGACAGAGATTGAAATGGGCAGCCTATTGCAAAAGTTGTGAAAATAGGCCATATTTAAGGCCAATTTGATATGTTGCCAAATTTGTAAAAACCCGCAGATGTGCGGGTTTTTGCTTTCAAAAGATGCGCCGTATCGTCAGGAATTTGCCTTAAGTACCGTATGGTTATAGAATGCGCCGCTCGGCCCCTTAGCTCAGTTGGTTAGAGCGCGCGACTCATAATCGCTTGGTCGCTGGTTCAAGTCCAGCAAGGGCCACCAAATAAATCAATGAGTTACAATAAAAACACCACCTAACTCATTTCAACAAGGATACCTATAGGCTACTTCTGTAGCCTATAGGCGTGACTTAGTCATAGAAGGATCGGGTGATGTGGGATGTATCCAGAGCGGTGACACACTTACGCAGCCATGCCAGTTCTACCAGCACAGGTAATTGCGCCAAATATGTCCGGCAGGCTATTGAGGCGGGTGGTATTCATGTTATGAACACTCTCCATGCCAGGGATTACGGATTGCGTCTTGAATCTGCTGGATTTCGCCAGCTGCCAGATGGTAGCCATCCAAGAGCAGGTGACGTTGTTGTAATCCAGCCAATACCCAACCACCCTCACGGTCACATGGCTATGTATGACGGAAGTATATGGATCTCGGATTTCCGGCAATATCACGGTTTTTATCCTGGAGCTTCCTATCGGGCAATTCGTCCAGCCTGTAAGTTTTACCGGCATTCATAAGGCGGGCATAATGAAATTCAGACTTGTTTTAACTCTCTGCCTGTCATTTATATGCACTGCCCTGCCATCTGTCTCTCATGCTTCGACACAAAGCCCGGAGGCTTTCGTGAGGCAGTTTTATGAGTGGTATATCAACGCCGATAAAGGTACAACGCCAGCAGAAGACAGCGCGGATATGTACCGGTTTGTTGCAAAAGGAACGGCGGACAGGATAAGGGAAGATATACGGCGTGGAAGTTTGCCCGGTAATGTCGCCTACTTCACTAAAGTGCAGGACTATGATCCGGCGGAATGGCTTTTAAGCATCAATATCCATCCGGCACTGACTCTCGCAAAAGATAGCTCAATTGTGGGCGTCACATTCGGAAAAAATGAAAAAGTGAATATAGTGCTCTTTTTGAAAGAAGAGGGAGATCGCTGGAAAATAATCAAGGCCGATGACACCCTCCCTTACCCCTGATCCAACCCTGCTTTGAGCATTCCCGCCCCATCAACCGGCGGGCTGATAATTTTATCAACCTCAGTACGGGTGCGGAAGGAAATCCCACAGTAAAGATTATTGCACTGGTGGAACATTGCTCTAATACAGTGTTCATCATATTCAGTGAAGCGGCTGCGAGCGCTGGAACCACAATTGGGGCAACGGTAAGACATGATTTTCAAGCTCCTGGCGGGGTTTACACTGAGGGAAGGCAACCCTTCGTTTGCTGCCCCGATTGTACATCCGTACAGGCAGAGCGAAAAGGCCGGCGCCTTAGCATCCGGCCTGAGCTGGCTATTCGCTTTTACCGTCGCTTCCCCACACGATATTTTCCAGCAGGCAGCCACTGCCGTAATCCTCAACCACGTAAGCTTCGTTGCGTGAGTCATACACCGCTATCCGGTTATAGATTGATTCATCCTCAACTCGGCGGCGGTCAGTGCCGGTTTGCCAGTAAAAAGACAAATTCTCAAACGTGGTCACCAGCGCGGCATTATCCGGGAAGAATGGCACCTCATAGGCAGGCAGTCCGCCCAACGTCTGGTTTTCGGCCAACATCAGCCAGCTTAAAAGCTCTTTGGTGGGCGTTGCCACATTGCCCAAACCATTCACCAGCGGAAAATACTTTTGTGACAAAAGCGAACGCCCACAAATAACTACCAGGTCTTCCGAATCCACGAACCAGGGATCGAGCACCGCCTTGTAAGCGTCCAGGATAAGTGAATCCACAGTGCCATAGTCACCGCTGCTCTCGATCACATTATCGCGATTGCGGCGTGACACGGAAACACCGCTGATAACGCGCTGCGGGGAATGCTCCCGGTAATGCTGCAACCAGCCCGTATTAACGTCCTGCAGAAGCGGGTTTTTCTCAATGTTTGACCTGGCCGTGTGGGTAATGCCATGAAATCCGATCATGATGCGGTCAAGCGCCTGGCGGGTGATAATCTGACTGTCAATGCGCCCTGCAAAATCATCCAGCCCCGACCAGGCGTCAAGCTGGTCAAAACTGATAAAGGTATCGGTGTTGACCTGCTCACAGCGGTATCCGTTTTCATCCAGCGTGAAAACCGAGTGGGGATCACGGCGGCCGGTGGCGTTCGTCCCCGTCGAGGCAATCGGAGAAGATGCTCCTAACCCCAGCTTGTCCGCCTGCTGCGCATCGACCTCCACCACGTTAATGCGTCGCAATAAGTCTGCGCTGTCCTGCATTTTGTTGACCACGGTCTGCGCAACGGAGGCGGAGGCGGTGAATTGCAAGGCACCGTTTCCGCTTTCTACTGCTCCGCTGGCGTCGAGTTGTCCTTGCTTCCAGTCATTAAACTGCTGTCGCGTTTTGTTTTTCATGCCGCCTCTCAGTATTCCGCCGGGATAATATCGGGGTCACTTTCGCCGCTATTATTCTGCTGGCTGAAAAAATGGCTGTCGCGGTGCCTGCGCGTGGTGTCTACAAACGCGGTTGCATTTTCCGCCGTACCAAAATGCATCAAACCCGCATCACAGCAGGCCAATACGTGCTGTTGCAGCTCTGCGCCAGTGAGTTGAAAGCGCTGCCCTTTAAGGGTAATTGTCACCGTTTTTTTCATATTCATCATCGGCCCCCCATGCGTTCAAGCCCCATCGCCAGGCGAAGCCTGAACTCGTCACGAGTGCGCATAAGTGTTTCCTGAATTGGAGACGGGCTATAGCGCAGTGCTTTATTCACTTCAAACGGCAGTGTGCCGGGGAATGCCGCCAGTGCCGGGCTAACATCGGCGTTCTGCTCGATGGCCGCCTGAGCGATAGCCTGGTGTTCACCGCCGGCAAGACCGGCTACTTTATCGGTGATTTTCTCCAGCGCCTCGCGGTGCGACAGCCCGGCAATTTGGTAAAGGCCGATCAACTGACGCAGGGGCTGAGCGACCAGCAGCGGCAGGGTTTGCAGAAATTCTTCAAGCGCGGACGCGGCGGTATCGACGGCCAGCAGACGGTGGGCCTCCCGGTGGGTACTGGCGGCCTGACTGGCAAGCACGCGCAAATCCAGCACCTTAAGGGCCTGCGCCTCAATCAGCGGCACAAGGCGTTCTGCCCGCTGAGCAGCCTGCGCGATGGTGGCTTCCAATTCTTCCGCGGCGGCGGCAATCGTGCCGTCACCCACGGTCATCACTTCATCCCACTGGCGGCCGGCGTCGGCTGATTTGGCTTTTGCCCTGTCCTTCTCGGCCTGAAGGTTGTGAAGAACGCGCTCTGCGTCACACAGCGCCTGCCATGCCTGGTTGAATCCGTTACGGGTTTCCTCAAGTTTCATCACCCGCGGTTGGTGAGGTTCATTCTGCAACGGTTCGTTTTTCATTTGTGACATCGGTAATGCTCCTGTTTACTGTGTTTTCGTCGATAAAAGCGTGACACACCCGGAGGCCGAAAGCGTCAACTTGACGATGTCGGAGAGCGGCGACAGCTTAAAGTGAGGTTCACTTCTGGAAAATGTCCTTATGATGTGCAGACAGAATGACCACACAGGAGGCGGGAAAATGTCCGCACCACGACGCACGCGTAACACGGTGATGAAATCCATCCGCGTACCTCATGAAACTGACCAGATCATCAGTATGCTCAGCCAGCAGCGGGGCGAATCATGGGCGGGGTACGCAAAAAATCTGCTGAAAAGCGCCGCACGCGAGGCGCTCAATATCGGAACGAAGGAGCCGCGATGACGACGCAAACCCATAAGGTAAAAACCCCGTCCGCATTGAAAGCGGATGCCCGAAAGTTGTTTCTTTCCGGATTCAGCCCGGCAGAAGTGGCTGAACAACTGAACGTGAACATCAACACCCTTTACACCTGGCGACGGCGCGGTGGCTGGGAGAACTACAGCGGTAACGAACGGGCTTATGATGCGACGCTGCGGGCCTATCTGCGGCTGATTGAGCAACCCCCTGAAAGTTTAACGCCGCGCATACTGAACCTTCTTGAGCGATACGCCGGGCTACTGGCGACATTAGCCGCGACGGGAGACCGCAGAAAGGAGAGCGCATGAAAGAACGTAAACGCCAGCGTCAGAGAGATAACGCCTCCGCCCTGTCCTGGCGATTGACAGATATTTACCTCCAGTTGCTTGAGAAGGAACCGGAGGACACCACGCCGGCGGATATGGCACACATGGACCAGCTCTGTAAGCAAATATGCGAGCTGGAAGGAAGCGGGCGTTCCGGACGTGACAAAAACTGACAACTCGCATTGAACGCCGCCGCCCATTGCGGCGTTTTTTTTGCACCTAAAACAGGGCGTGACAACATGAACAATAGCCCTCTGAAACTGTCACACTTTAAACAATCAGGGGCTTTTTTCGTGACAAAAAAAGGGGCATGATTGTTCAGCTTTATATCCCATCCCGCCTTGTCTGGCCTGTCTTTCAGGTCTCTGAATACCCCGATTCATTGTTCGCTTTTTGTGACGCCATCGCCGCGTGCAGGCGTGGCGGGGGACAGCGCACGCAAGCACCCGCAATATGCCTCGCGCCACAACTTCGACGCATCACCCGTGAGCGGGCTTTCATGCCGTTGTGGCGACATTCCCGCCCCGTTTTCACGTTCACTCTCCCGGCCTATCTCCTGGCACAGGAAAGCCACACGCTGGCATAGACGGCCTCTGCTATGCCTTGAATGATTCGGGGCGCGGGTTACCTGGTGAACCGCCGCCGTAACCCCACGGCGTCGGGCTGACTGCCGGCATAGCGGCGAGCTTACTGGGTCTGGCAGCGCGAGGGGTGCTGTGCGCCATGCTGGAATGCACCGCCCTTTCCGGGCGGGCTACGGCGGCCACACCGTCGCAATCTCTGCAACATCGGTACACCGCCTCCCATGCGCTGCCGCGCATCCCACACACCGCAACGTCACGCCCTGCATCAGTGAGAAAAACTCTGGCGGCGGCACCGGCCATTACATCGCGGTAACCTCCGCACATCACAGCACGAAATGCTCACGCCCTGGAGACAAAACCACCGGACGCATCAGACGCGCTCAGACGCACGCCACGCGGTGCAATGGAAAGACACAAGCCAAGTCTCCTGCGCTGAGATGTCGCCCCATCGTGATGCACTCCGTGCGCACCCACTATCGGTAGAGGGGGTTCCACCTATCCCCCACAGCGGGCGGCTACCCCCACCACACCCGCACGCGTTTTATGCACGAAATTGTGCAACTTGCAGCGGCGTCAATCCCCCGCCAGTACTGGCGGGAGGTCATTTTGATAACAGCGAATTTACTTGCACTTAAGCGCACTCTGTTGCACCGGATGCATTGGTTTCCAGCAGGCTATTTTCGAACCTCGCCGCAACGGGATTCAGGGCGACGGCATCCTGTAAAAAATCAGGAGCGAAGTGCGCGTATGTCATCGTTTGCTGTATGGTCGCGTGCCCTAGTATCCGTTGAAGCGTAATGATATTCCCTCCGTTCATCATAAAATGTGTGGCGAACGTATGGCGTAAGACATGGACAGCCTGACCCATAGGCAAATCGGGCTTCATTGCTTTCAACGTGGTGCGAACCCTAACGTAATCCGGGCGAAGTAATATTCCTGTTTTACCTCCTTTAACCAATGCTTCCAGGTCAGAAGAAATCGGGACAGTTCGGCGCTTACCGTTCTTCGTCTTCATGAACATAACCTTCCCCTGAATGATGTGTACGCCCTTAAGGTTAGCAACCTCTCCCCAGCGGCCTCCCGTCGCCAAACATAACAACGCGGCTTTGCGATCATCTCCATCAAGCAACCCAAGGAGGGTATCTATTTCGCTGGTGGTCAAAAATGACATCTCAGATTCACCCTCTTTAAATGCTTTAATCCCCCGAATAGGATGCTCACTGTGATATTCACCCGCCTCAATTAACTTGGTGAACATGCCGCTCATAATAGCCAGGTGGCGGTTAACACTTGAAGCCTTCAAACCCTGGTTTAGCATGTACACTCGATAGCCTTTAATTGCTTTAACAGTTAACTGGTCAGCACGCTGCAGACCTAGCTCTTTCATCGTCTTGATGATGGCAGTTAAGCGCTCTTTCTCTTTCTCACCACGAACGTGATGTTTGCCGTGTTGTACCCACCAAACATCCAACAGGTCCGTAAGCTTGCGCCGATCTGCCGGTTTTTCCAGCCATTCTTTGTTGTGATAGTTAACAAGAATGTGGCGTTCGTAAATTTGCGCTTCGCCCTTAGTATTAAATTTTCGCCGAATCCGCTTTCCCTCGGAACCCTGCGGCCTGACGTCCACTTCATAACGACCATCGTCGAGTTTCTTAATACTCATCAATCGCTTTCCTTTTTTTTTGCTCACGCTGCTGGCCAGCACAGACAGAAATGACTGTGCTCGATGCAATTTATCTAGAACATTCACTTTCTTGCTGGCTTCAAACGATGAAGCAACGTATCGACATGCCGCTTTAATTCCAGTCGCTGAGTATTCGAAAGGTGGGCGCCATCGTATGCAATGGTGGGCTTGCCCTGGCGGATCCTGACGGTATTCCCCAGACCATCGGTTAAACAGCCACCTCTCTGGATGATTGAAATATTGTGCGCGCTGGCGTCAAAGCCTGCTTTACCGAGTAGGGCGGTGAGTGACGCCCCATTTACTGGCCGCTGAGGGGCACGAGACTGCGCAGAGATAATCCTGTTACCCGGCATTTCTTCTGGCGTTTCTTTTTTTGCGTTAACCGGCGGTTCAAGACGCATTCTTTTCAGCATGTCTCGCCGCTGTTCAAAGGTCAGGGCGTCAATGTTGATGTTTTCATGCTCTTTATGCGTGGCACTTTCCCCCTCTAAATTGTCGCTATTTTGCTCAGGGGGACAGTTATTGCCACGAGTCCAAGGGGCGGCGGGGCCGCCCAGAGAGTCCAAAGAAAATTCAAAACCCACGCCTTGCTCTGGTGTATCTCCGACTTTATGTGGTTGCTTTCTGACCAGCTCCCAGTTGTCGGGGTGGGTGCAGACGCGGGAATCCTCGCCGAGTGCTGGCGACCAAACGCCAAAAATCTGAATACCGGCTTCGCCGTAATCGTTGAGTTTGTCTGCAACGTCGTAGGCGGTGCGGACGACATGATCTTTGCGGGGAATAAGGACGCCGCCCTGCGCCATGATGTAGCTGGCGAAGCACCCGGCGTCTGCTGCCACCATCACGTTATCCATCGCCTTGTCTGTCAGCTCGTGGGGGCCGTCTTTCTTGCGGGACATCTGCATTGCTAACCTGCGTAACTCGCGATAGGCCTGGCGTGAGGGAATGCCAAAGAAGCGGAATTGCTGAACCCGGTGCAGGGAAGCCCAGCCGACAACGTGCTCCACGGAATCGGCTATATTTTTGCCGCTGTCGTTATCAATGCGGGGTTTTCCCGTCTTGGGATCAATACCCCCCGCAGCGGCACCATCAATACCTTTTCCGATGTAGGTCGCGATATAGGCGGTTGGCGTCCCTTTCTCTTTGGTAATGAGTTCACTTTTGAATCGGGGAGTGATGCCGTTGCTAAGTTCGGCGCAATCTTCACGAATAGCGAATTCCCGCACGATGTCGGTAATGGTTTCGCGGTCGTCAGGGTGCGTAAACATCATCATGTGCCAGTGCACAGTGCCGTCATGGTTCGGCTCCGCCACCCGGACGCCGTACCAGCGCAATTTTTTACGGTTGAGCTTTTTACGGACGCCAGAAAAAAATACGTTGACCAGGTAATCGCTGCTGTCGCGCACCGTTGAGCCATCCCATTTAGGGTTAAGCTGGCCATTTTCTAACGTCGCGTGAAAGCGGGATGGGCAGGTTATGGTCATAAAAACGGCTTCATCGCCTCTTGCCTCGGCGATCAGTTCCAGGCCTTTCATGGTCGCCATCATTTCACAGCGGCGATGTGTCGGGTTGCTGTTGCCGGCGTAGTACGCCTCCTCAAGGTCGAGAGTAAAGCCGTCTTCGTTAACTATCTCGTAGGATTTGAGGAAATCGCGCATGCGCCGGCGCTGTTCCCGGTGCTCTATCAATGCGTCATGGCTGAGATATACCGACGTTGTTCTGGATACCTGGCCCGCTGCCCGGAGTTGCTCCTCACGCCAGACGCGACGAAGCCGCCACAGTTGATGCTGCCACCACGTCGCGCAGGTCAGACGGGCGATAGCACCCGGAAGCAGATCAAGGTTTGGCTCCGCGCGGCGATTCCCGTCCATTCCCAGCGCGGCCCATGCCGGCGGCGTGATGTTTAGCTTGAAGACCATGCGGGCAAGTTGCTGATAGACAGCCAATGCGGCGATCAGGGAGGAGTCCGAGCCGTGCTGTTCGCACAGGCGATTAAACTCACCTTCGACGGCCCCGGCGGTCAGGGTGGCGAGCGTTTGTACTTCCCGTTTGGTGAGCTGAGGGAGATCCAGCAATGCGTCGAGCCGCTCACGCGCAGCAATGTACTGGTACTGCGGGGTGTTGAAGCGGGCGTCAGTCCGCCCGATGCGCTTCAATATGTGGTTAAGCTGATCGCGCAAAAAGCGACTGGCAGGGCGAGTCCGTTTGCCGGTTCGCTCTGCATCACGCTGCTTTTCTCGCAGAAATCGCAGGCGTTGCAATAATGGTGTACGCAGATAAACCGGCAGGGCAAGCAGCGCGGCAACCTGATTACCTTCCCTGTCGGTTTTGGCTTTAAGGCGTGCGCCTGCTGTTTTAGTCAGGTACGCCGCTCTGTCTTCTTCGCGTGACTCTGCTTTGTCGATCAGGGTATCAAGTCGCGTTCGGAGAGTTGCAGGCCCCTCCTTCTCAGCCGCATAAGCGGCTTTTTCTTCTTCCAGGGCATAGCGGGCGGTGAGCTTGGCAAGTGGGGATATTGTCGGCTGTTCAGAGCCAAAAGTTGCCGGATCAATCGCGGGGCGCGGTGCGTTCCAGTGCCAGGCATAAGGGGCTGTCATGCTGCCCATCCGGCAAAATTCGTCCAGGCAGTTTCGCAAACCATCATCAGCCGTGCTGATTCAGCGAAGAACGCCCGCGCGGTCAACTGTTTGGAATGCAAGATGCTGTGGGCGATCAGGTCAGCAAGGAGTGGGCCGGGAGACTGGTAGATGGCGAGCAGCCCTTCGCTGTCTTCCATCAGGCTATACAGTGACAATCCGTTTTTATCCAGGGTCACACGATAGCGATCATCAATAATACAATCTTCTCCGGGCGCAGCTTGTGGGCTCTTGCCGGGGAGGGACTGCATTTTACGCCAGCTTTCGTGATAATTCTGAGCGCGTACAGCAAGGTGTGGGTTACATCCCCATAGCCAGTCAAGGAAGGCGTAAATATCAGCCGTGGGCGGCTGTCCCGTTTTGCTGGCGTGTGTATTCTCCCCCGTCATTGTGGACTCATGAGGCACGAGCCGACCACAAGTCGGCGTAACGAACTGATTATTACTTTTAGGAACACCAGTATTTATGCTCATATTTTCTGCCTGGTTATGTGATGCCCGGCAATAACGCCGGGCGGTATTTTTGGGCAAGGGGAGGCCCTGCGCCTGAGCGCATATATTTATTTAATAAAGATTAATTAAGCGTTATTGGTTATTGTGTATATATTCCAATCCGGCATCACCTTGCCATGCGGTAAAAATGCCGGCCGCCATATGAAGGCCATTTTGTATAGCCCGGATATCATTACCTAAATACTCAAGAAGAGCTTCAACCTGCTGGGCATTAATAGCTTTATCAATACTTAATTCCCCAAAAGCACCCGTCAAAACTTCAAGCATCGTGCAGGCTTTGCACAGTCTATCGAGGCGGTTCAGTGCATCCTCAGAAATAAAAGCGGCGTAATTTTTTCTTTCAAATGGCTGTTGGATCGTTGATTGCGGCTGTACTTCGGTATCCGCAGCGCTATTAATGCCTTTGGCAGTATTTGCGATATTTTGATTTGTCATTTTCTCATTTCCTTATTGCAGGCGGTCAGGGGCGATCGTGATTTCACGGACGGTCAACGGGCGAAAATGGGTTAACCCATCCCAGCGCAGACGAGCAGCGGCAAGAGATTTCGCCTGGTCTGTGTCGGGGGCTGAAACCTCGATGTGTACGCCGCGCGTGTAACCGCGTGCATTAACGGCATAACCAGAAATGGAAAAGGTTTTGTCCTGGAGTGATGTTGTCATATCAGCATCTCCCCTGCGGGAATACGTCCGGCAAAGCTGAACACGAAATCACGGGCCAGCAGTCGGCGGGCTGCGCGTTCATCAGGTGCGGTGACGTTGATACGGTGTGGTTTGTCGCACAGGTCTGCGCGGCGAACGGCCAGAAAAAGCCAGGTAAATTGCGGGCGAGTATGGGTAGGGATCGTTGACATGCGTCAATCTCCTGTAACGGCAATCTAATGCCACCACCGGAGCTTCGAACCTCTTGATTGGTGGTGACTCTGACGGGGTTCGAAGTACCGGCGTTACAGGAAACCGGCCTGACCGAAGTCAGCCCCGCCAGAGCCACCATTGATTCTGTGCGGATCAAAGCCGCTGAATAAGGGTGCACTGAGGCTACGACAATAAAAAAGACGCATGGCGCGTCTGGTGTCGCCTGTAAACGTATCGGGCTTCGAACCCCGGTTGCCCAATGTGGGGCAACGTGGCGATCATGCGATCCGCAGACGGGCGTTGTCAAACAGAATTTTGCATTTTTGCTCAACTGTTGCATAATGACTCCGTAGTATTTCTTTCTCAGAAAAAGTTCAGGTGATGTGCGCCTACTCTAATCAAGCCATGTGCACACGTATCAAAAGCCCCGCCCGGTTGCTCCTTGGCGGGGTTTTTTATTGCCTTTCATAACGTCTGTACACGGCGACCAGACTCAACAAACGCGTCTAAATCGCTCATGAGATAAGTCACGCGGTGACCGCCAATTTTGTAATGGGGGATTTTCACCCTTCCGGTACTGGCCCAGTTAGCCAGCGTCTGCTCTGACAAACCTAGATAATCGGCAGCTTCTTTACGGGTTAAGCGATTGGGGTTTTTCATGTTACTTGCCCTTCATTGAGATTACTTGCGGCAAGCATGGATGGGGAGAAACGGGAAAAACAGTACCAAATCAGATCTGGTACTGTCCCGCAATTGTTAAAAACAAGGAATGTTGGAGATAAAGCCTTTTAAATCATAACAATGCACAGATATATCAATTTGAAATATAGAATTGATTATTTATTCACTTTCCCATTCAGGCCCACTGATAAATTTTAAGTGCTCCGGAATGACAAGATCGTAATCTCTTATGGTATTACCCGCGTGTCTTGGCCCCTTTACTTCTATTCCGCATTCGTTCTTGGCATCTTTGATCCACCCCAAAACTGGGTTTCTGGAGGCAGGGGTGAGGCTTTCCGATTGCTGCATGTAATCTATGACCTTATCTATGAGGCTCCCATCGCTTGCTGTCGGGTAATGCTTAAGGGTTTCTTTGATTATTTCAGACATCACGGTTTGCCCCTTTGAAACGGTTTTCCCCTTACCGTTTCTACTTGCTACTTTTTTACTGATTTGAGTTCCTCAACCAATATTTCAAGTCGAGCCACCGTTCTTTCTTTTAAAATCCTGAGTGCAACGGTACAAAATATTTCGGCACTATCTCGCCGCCCCTCAAGGACTTCCAGAAATGCATTTTTTATCAGGTGTAATATGATAAAGGTATCTTCATTTGATACCCTGTTACCGCAAGACATATAAACCCTGCTCTCCAAAATAAATAACGCATCATCTTTGCCTCTCATTGGAGTTACGGGGTATCGTTCGAAAATATATGCCCTATAATTTTTACTTTCCCTTATATTACGAGACAGGCGCGAAAGAAAATCTATAAAATTATCAACCTGTCGGCGGGTGGATTTTTTACTAATTTCGAGAATTTCCTCAGCAGATTCAATATCATCATTTGTTTTAATTTTCTCAATCAATAACCGATCCCCATCGGATTTTAAAAACATATCGGGCGTGATAAACATTTTGATCATTTTGCACCGTCCAGGCCGAATGGCGCTTACCCGCACGGCTAAAATAATGGCGTTAAATGAGTTAACCGCCCAATGCTGATCGTCGAATCTAATCATATTTCACCTGTCACTCTTTAAGTTCAGTCAATAACTTTTCTAGAATAATGCGTTTCTGTGCATTGCTCATATCAGAAATCACCTTGTTTATTCTGCCTTCGTCGCTATCAATATTTGTATTCAGTATATATTTCTCAATTCGTTCTGCCGCATCTCTCAATTCCTCAGAGCAAAAGTGCGAATAACCCAACGTAACATCCGCACTTTTATCCGTTCTGTGGTTCATAAGTCTTTTCAGAACATAACTGCTTAATCCTGCAAGACCAGCAATAGTAGCGAATGTTCTGCGAGTATCGTGGCACTTGAATTTTATTGCCTTTAAATTATCCGGGTTAATATCTGGGACAGTACTTTTACTGATAAGATCAATTGCGCGACGTGGGTCGGTGATTACCCCTCCCTTTACGCTGGGGAATACCAGTTTTTGGCCGTCAGTCCGGTATGCCAGACGCCGTTTAAATATTTTCATCAACGTTTCAGTTGTGGGTAATTCCAGAGGGTGCCCGTTTTTCGTTTTATCAATCCAAAAAAATCTGCCATGGAAATCAACTCGACTCCATTCAAGCTGAAAAACCTCCCCGCGACGAAGACCAGTATAAAGAGCCATCTCAAGGGCATCACAACATGCAACAATGTGATCTTCTCTGCTGTCCATAGCCCAAGCTCGCACGGATTCAACAGCGGCCAACCATCGGGCAAGGTCATGCGATCGGATATGCGTATTCTTACGCGAAATTCCATGCCACTGACGTTTGCTGCTCAGTACGGTCGTTGGTGGTTCAGGAAGAAGCCTGACACCTTCAGTTGTTCTGTAATTGTCGCAGGCAAAATTACATATAGCCCTCAAAGCCCGCCCCCATAAATCAGCCTGGGCGCGGCTTCCTCCTGCTACGCCCGCACGCATTTTCGACAAATCACCACCAAACCACACAGTACCTTCGGTAATGGCATTGTGCCGGGCCTGCACATCGTCACGGGAAATCTCAGCTATCGGCCTCTCAAGCCAGTCACCAGAAAAATTACTCAGGGTTCGCCGATACTGTCTTGCCGTGGTGGGTTTAAGTCTGCCGCCCCTTGTTTTGACATAAAGCTCCAGCGCCTCGCCAAGCCTGGCTTTCGCTGCAATCTGATCCCGTTTAACATCATTTGGGTTCTGGCCGGTGACTGAGATACGCCCTAATTTCTCGAGTGCCAGCGTCCGCGCCATTTCGACCGAAAGTTCAGGAAACGTGCCAAGCGATGTACGTATAAACTTATTGTTAGCTTTCCGCACAACACAAAATGTCTTTTTGCCCGAGTTTCCTACGCGTATCCTAAGCCCTTTTACATGACTGTCTCTGTACTCAGCCTGTGTCCCAACTGGCGGCAGAGGGAGATCGAGTAATTTCAGTTTTGTGAATTTAAAGGGTTCCACGAGCACCACCATCTCTTATGATAAAGACCAGTACAGGTTTTTAGAAAAAAAATCGCCAGATCGGGGCTGATTTTCCACTCCTAAAAAATCTAGGATACCTATAGGCTACTACATAACGGTAGAATGAGGTATTTTGCGGTAAAAACGTACAATCAAAGCAATTGACCAATGTTATGATCATAAAGGTAAAATTACATAGCGGTAATGATAGGTAAGGCCTATTGATAAAACTCATAATCGCTCGGTCGCTGGTTCAAGCCCAGCAGGGGCCACCAACCGCCACTAGCTCAGCTGGATAGAGCCGATAACCATTGATGTTGTAGGTGCGAGACCTCGGTGGCGGGCCAATTTAGTGAGTAAATGGATTAAAGCGTTATGAAATGGAACGTCAAGAGTGTTTTCTTATTTGTGATTTTTGCATGGATGATATTCTGTCTCGGTTTTTCGATGTTTGATTCGAAAAAATGCACTTCAGAAATGAACAGACCAGAGATTTGTTCGGTAATCCATCCAGATGATTAGAAATTGCGGGCATCGTATAATGGCTATTACCTCAGCCTTCCAAGCTGATGATGTGGGTTCGATTCCCACTGCCCGC
>NZ_JAEMGT010000083.1:0-7766 GCF_017655185.1 Rahnella sp. ChDrAdgB13
AACCTTCCTGAGACACCCCAAACCACCAGAAAAACGGCCGGTTTTATGGCGACACGTTATCTGCCCTTTTCAGCACCGTTTTTCCATAAAAATACCCATTGCGGAAATCAAATCACCAACGATGATGCCTCCCCTCGTAACACCGATAACAAGGCCCCTGTGTCCAACCGGCCAACGATGTCGCTACCTTCCAACAGTTCCTCTGCCAACTGCCTTTTTCGGCTGTGCAGGGCGACCATTTGCTCCTCAATGGTGTCCTCCATGACCAGCCGGTATACCGTGACCGGCCGGTCTTGACCTATACGGTGGGCGCGGGCGCTGGCCTGATCTTCTACCGCTGGATTCCACCAGGGGTCGAGATGAATGACGTAATCGGCAGCCGTCAGGTTAAGCCCCGTACCGCCCGCCTTCAGGCTTATCAGAAACAGCTCGCCCTCGCCTGACTGGAAGGCCGATACCCGTCCTTTTCGTTCAGCCGCCGACGTCGAACCGTCCAGATACTGGAAGGCGATACCCTGTTCATCCAGCGCCGTGCGCAGCAACGTCAGATGGTCAACAAACTGGCTGAACACCAGGGCCTTATGGCCGTTTTCCCGCAGCTCGCCGATGATGTCCAGGCAGGTCGCCAGCTTGCTGCCCGCCAGTGGAAAATCGTCCAGAACCAGCGACGGATGGCAGCAAAACCTGCGCAGACGGGTGATTTCCGCCAACACCTGCAGCGGCTTGACGTCACCACCCCCGCTTTCCAGGCGTTCCACCGCCTGCCGGCGCAGCGCCTCGTACCAGTGCCGTTCCTCTTCGCTCAGGGGAATACGGTGAAGGATGTCGGTTCGGGCCGGCAGTTCCTCGAGCACCTGCGACTTGGTTCTGCGCAGCATGAAGGGTTTTATCAACTGCTTCAGTGTACTGGCTGCTATCCGGTCTCCCTGCTCAACCGGCCCGATAAATCGCTGATTAAACAACTTTAAGCCGCCCAGCAGACCGGGGTTGAGGAAGCGGAACAGGCTCCACAGCTCTCCCAGGTGATTTTCAACCGGCGTGCCGCTGAGTGCCACCCGGAAATCCGCTTTTAGTGCCATCACCGCCCTGGCTCGCTGGGTCTGCGCGTTCTTGATGGCCTGCGCCTCATCCAGCACCACGCTGTGCCACTGCAGGTCGGCAAAACCCGACGCATCCTGCAGCAGCAGTCCGTAGCTGACGATCACCACATCGAATGCACCCATGTCTGATATCTCACGCCGGTGTCGGTAGTCATGTACCCGGAGCGTGGGCGCAAACCGCTCACTTTCGCTCAGCCAGTTGTACGTGACGGACGTGGGGGCAACGACCAGTTGCGGCCCACCGCCCGCACGTTCGAGTAGCAAAGCCAGGGCTTGCAGCGTTTTCCCCAACCCCATGTCATCGGCTAAGCATGCCCCCACGCCCCAGTGGGCCAGCCGCGACAGCCAGCAGAACCCCTCCTGCTGGTAGTCGCGGAGCTCCGCTTTTAGCGTGGACGGCACCACGGGGTGGTGTTTTTCTCTCGCCTTAAGTTTGCGCAACTGCCGGCGCCAATCCTCGTCACCGTCGAACTGACCGGCTTCGTCGGCCAGCGTGTTCAGAAACGGCAGGGTCAGGGCATTCAACGTGAGATGTTTTCCATCACTTCCTCCGGTCAGCAGGGCTATCTGCTGCAAACGCTGACGCAGCTGGTTATCCAGGGCCAGCCAGTCCTGTTCGCCCAGGCGGATGAAACGGCCGCGGCTTTCTTCCAGGAGCGTCAGCACCTGACGCAGCTGCAGGACTTTGCCATCATCCAGAGTCAGTTCTCCGGACAGGGCAAACCACTCCCCCTGGCGGCGGACGCTCAGCGTCAGGGCGTGCATGTCCCGACGCCCCCCGAGGCGCAGACGCTCGCCTTCCGGCCATACGCATTCGAGCAGCGGAGGGGCAACGGCACGCAGTTGTGTCAGCGCTTCCAGCGCGTCCTGCGTGTGGGTGAACTGCCATTCGGTGTTGTCCTGTTCTGTGTCAGCCAGCAGCGGGCAGGCGCGGAGCACCTGCTGCATCCGTTGTCGTTCACTCTGCAGGTCTCGCCGTGTTTGTACCGCCTGACCGTCCTGCTCGCCATTGATAATTTGGCTGCCACGCCCCGGCGGCAGCCAGGCTCCGTTTTCCAGAGGGCGGCTCAACAACTGCAGGCGCAGCCCTTCGCCAAGCGGCAGCAGGTGTGCATAAAGAGTTTCATCCGGCGACACGTGGGGAATATTGGCCATCAGCTCAGGCAGGTCAGTCCGGACGGGCAGAAGGGGAGCTATCGAAGAGACTGACTGCAGCACTTTCTCACGGGCAATCGTCGGGATGCGCAGGCCTTTGCCAACAATGGCGGCAATACGCCGGTGTTCTTCACTGACCGGGTACACCACGAGTCGGGTCGGGGTCTCCTTTTCAGTGACCAGGCACTGACTCTCATTAATCGCGGGCATCAACCGCAGGGAAAGCTGGTTTCCCTCCTCGCTGAGAACCAGCGTCACCTGGCCGGGTTCAATATCGATGCGCACATCCGGTGCGTCATGCCAGAACACCGCGGGATGTCCGGCCAGCAAGGGGAGCGCCGCTTCCGCGTCAATCGTGTAGCGTCCGTTGTCCCCGTAGAAGGAATAGGCCGACGTGTAATGAATATGACGTACGGCCTGCCGGTCCTGAGCCAGCAGCCAGGGCAGTGCATCGGACGACTCGTGGAGGCGTTTCAGCGCGACCGGTCTGCCTTTACTCCAGCCTTGCTTACCGTGTTTCTGCTCCAGTGGTGCCAACTCGAGGCTGTAGCTTTTGCGAGTCAGGATCCAGGCCAGCCGGGAGGCGTTGTCAGTATTCTGCGGCGTCAGTTTTCCCAGCGCGTCCAGCGCGTATTCCCAGGCTTCCTTACGCTGCCAGAGCAGACAGAGGGGGAAACGCTCAGCCATGAGCACGGGTGCCGGTTCGTCAAACTGCAGGTGAAGAATTGTGCGGATTTCGTAGCTCAGCAGGCAGTATCCACGGAGGGCTAACTTGTCACAAAAGGTGGTCAACCGTTGCCGAAGCCGGTCGCCATCCGGCGCATCATTACGCCAGAACAGCACCAATGCCTGCAAAATGCCGGGCATACCGACGAAGGGAGCCCCACTATTCACCGGGGGTGAGGGCAACGATGATGTTCCGTCGCGCTCCAGGAGTAACCCTTTCAGTAACGTCCAGCCTATGCCAAACCCCTCATCGACAGCATAATGCGTCAGCTCACTTAGCGTCGCGGCATGCGCTGGTTCTTCCCGGGTCAGTAGCGTCAGTGCCGCCATCATTGCGAGCATCGGCGGCAGGTGCAGCTTGCGTTTGCGCGTGACCTTGCGGTACTGGACCACCATCTGCCGGTACGCATCCATCGCCTCTTCCCTGTTTCCCCGGCACAGTGCTGCCCAACCCGTAACGGAAAGTGGCAGGCTGCCACCGGCTTTCAGTTTATCCAGAAGCATGCGCTCGTCGCGCCACAAGGCCTGCAGGGCCAGTGGTCCGCACAATATATCCGGGATAACGGATAGCGCCCCGACGTGATCGCAGACGAACCGCCAGATGTCCGAGCAGTCGCTAAGCCGGTAACTGGCGTCATTCAAAAAGGTGGCGAGCAGCAGAGTCTGCACCTCACCGTCCAGCAGCGAAAAAACCTTTTTACCCGTTTCATCAGCAAGCAAACTGGCGGCCGGGTGTGCGGCAGGGACATAATCATAACCGGACATCCAATCGGCCAGATGCTGAGGCAAAACCGCGATGTCGCCGGACAGAATGGCCCTCCAGAGGCGCGCCCTGTCCGGACGCAATGTGCCTCTCAGGGACGTATAGGTTGCGCACTGTGGCCCCGCACACCAGACGTCCGGATGCGTCAGCAGGGAGAGGAAAACGGCGTTATCATGACTGGGAGACAACCGCCAGCGGGCGTCGTTCTTCTGCAGCCAGCCGGCTCTCTGTAGCACGCTTAGCGCCTCCGTCATGTCGGCGGGATTCATCCGGCGGTGAGCGGCGGGGCTGATGCTCAGGATATGCATATTATCCAGCAGCGCAGATTTTGCCAGGTCGCCCAGCAGGGCTAACTGGCACAGGATTGCAGTAAGGTGAGAGGGTAACTGACCCACTGGATCCGCCATCAATGGCGGGTGGAGGCTGTCTGCCGAAGAAGCTATGTTATCGCTGTGTGTAGTCATGTCCTTACCTGTTGAAAATGTCAGCCCGGATGTCCGGGAATGGCCGACGTAGCGGGGATAGGGCGTAGCAGCAAGGCGGCACAAACATTAAACAATGATTTATAGTGGCAACCCCGCGGCCCGCATTTCCTCGACCAGTTCGTTCGAGCGCTGCGGATTCAACGTGCCACGCATCAATTGCCTAATTTCTGGCGGTTTTGCATCAAATTGAGTGCAAAGCGCACGAACATCGTAACCGTGCCTTGTCAGTTGAGGTTCAAGGTCGTCAATGCGTCGCGACAGGACGGCTTCCAGAGTGGTCGCATCAATGGGTTTTACCCCCATTTCGAAACCCGCTTCAAAAGCACGAACCAGATAGCGCCCTATCTGAAGAGGCGTTTTTAAACGGGCGGCCAGCATGGTTGCCGCCTCATCGGTAATGACATCATGTATTTCAGTCCCTTCGCCGAGCGATTCCCGCATGACCCAATCGATATAATCCCGCTGACGATCCCGCAGCCCACCGAACTCAAACACGGTGGTTCGATCCCCCACTTCTTCCATGCTGGGGCGCCGCAAATCATTTTTGAGTTTGGGGTGACCCACCAGGATTATCGAGATTTTTCCTTTCCCGTCAGCGGCAAGTTCAAACAGACGTTTAAGCGATGTCAGGGTTTTGGGATGGAGGTCATGAGCATCATCAATAAACAACGCTACCGGCTTCCTAGCCTTACGAAACAGCGCCTGCAGCTCGCGGGCACGTTTTTCTGAGTCGCTGGGGATCTTGATCGTCTTCTCGGTCGAGAGATCGTAGAACAGTGCCGCATCAAGCAGCGGTGCCGTAATTTTTGTTTTGTCCAGGCTGAGAGATCGGGCAACAATGACCTTGCCCTCCTTTTCCAGCGTTTCACGCAGCCGCCGCATGAGCAGGGTCTTTCCCGAACCAATCACCGCAGTGAGCGCGATTAACCGACCATTCTGAATAGCCGCCTTCAGATCCCGATGAATTTGTTCGTGGTGCTCAGTGTCGAAATAACCCGCATCAACAGGTTCACAACGTAACCCATAATGATTCATAACTTCGGTAAGCATCAACTGATCCCTCCTTTTCGCCCCGCAGGAAAGCGAGTGCGAATTGCCGCAATAATTGCAGGCCTGGATAATGTTTCGTCCAACAACTGGCCAATAAATGACTGATCTTCTGATTTGAGTTTCGCCAGGGGTAAACGTAACTCATCTGCAATGGCCTGACGCGCCGCCAGCTTGGTCGGATACGCCAGCTCGCAAAACGGATCGGGTCCGGTAAACGGGCGAGGATCCCTTGTCAATCCCGACGCTGAACTCGCAGGATCCAATAGCACAATGTCTTTTTCGCCGCTGACTGCGGCGCGCGGAATGCTGAGTTTATCGGCTAACGTACACACCTGTTCAGCACGGTATTCCCGGCGGCTCTTACGGTGTTTGCGATATCGGTGGATAGGGATCGGGCCATCAACGGGCAGGAAGGGGCCAAACTGTCGATCATCTAATTCGGCAAATAATTCCTGATCAAAGATCCCCCACCAAACAATAACGGTTTCGCCGGCCAGTTCCGGGTCCAGTTCGTAAGCCACGCCTGCAACGGTCAACCGACAGTCGATACCCACAGTGCGGCGTTCAGGCTCTCTGGCGAATGAACAAAAACGTTCCCAGGAACACATCGCACGCAGGCCACTGCCCGGTAACCGGGACAGCCAATCCTTAAGCCGGCTGTGGCTTTCGTGACGATGTTCCCGGGCGTTATATTTCGCAATATAGTTTGTCAGCCAACGGTTGGCTTCCGCTTCAGTCTCGGGTTTGTGGAAATGGTAAAGCGTTTCGTGGGCTTCCTTTACGGTGCGAAACGGTCGCTCAACCTTGCCCTTACTGCGTGCAGTCGTACGCCGTCCATCAGAACCCCGCGGCAGGTGAAAAATCACCTCGACACCCAGTGAATTCATCACCCGTTTGAAAATGGCCGACTTACCTACCGGCCCGTTGTCGAGCTGGATGGTTTCTGGTATGCCCTGAAAGGGCATACTTTGTTCCGGTTTGGCGCTCATGGCGTTGAACAAAAACCGAAGGGCTGTCTCCACGTCTTCACCGTATACGCAGCGGTATTCCTGATAGCTAACCCCCGAACGGTCATCAACCACGCTAAACAGCATCAGCGTAGGAGAACCTTGCCGGTCAGGATCGAGCCAGGATGGCGTTTCCAGCTCTTTAAGATCCGATGGACTCATATCGAAATGCCACAGTGCATTAGCGTGTTCCGCCTGAAATCGCACGGCGGGTGGTTCGCGGGATATCCGGGATTGATCATAGCCAAGACGGCGCATATGACGATTGAGCGTGGATGCAGTAAGACGGCCAGGCATGAGCTTTTCCAGCCCATCAGGGGTTTCAACACCATACTCAACGAGTAGTTCAAGAATGCGGGCGTTTGATAAGCAGCGGCCTTTCTTGTTGGTTGTTCTGACCTTTAGCGCGGCGACGATTTCACACCAACGTTCTATTTCACTGGCGGTCAGAATGCGCGGCTTACCGCGATCGGCGCGATGTGCGTCCTTAGCGCGCCGATCGCCCCGTAGCAAGCGATAAAGCGTTGCCCGCGACACAGCATAAAGGCTGGCTGTTGAGTCCATCAATAAGAGTCTTTCCGGGTGCCGCGCGGGTAAAGCTGCGAGCCGCCGGCGCAACATCGCAATGGCTTCCACGGGAACCGCAGTGGTTGCGCCCATTACACACCATTGATTTCAAAGGATAAAATACCTGTAGATGAGTTAGTCCCCTCATTGAGCAACGCGAGCCCGGCAGCCTTAGGTGAGCCATCCCCGTTAACATAGGTATAGAGAGTGGTAGTGGTCATGCCGAGCCGCCTTGCTACATCGGCAGCAACGGTTTGGCGATCCGCCATGGCTGCCATCGCCATCGCGAGCGTTGCCCGATCCATCTTGCGGGGTCGGCCGCCAAGGCGGCCACGTGCACGCGCTGCAGCTAACCCAGCCTGAGTACGTTCAGCAATCAATTCACGTTCGAATTCAGCGAATGCGGCAAAAATACCAAAAGCGAGCCGGCCATTTGCTGTTGTAGTGTCAATCTCAGCACCGGCACCGGTAAGTACCTTCAGGTTAATGCCCCGCACCCGTAAATCTTCAACGGTGTTAACGAGGTGGCGAAGATCGCGGCCTAGCCGGTCAAGCTTCCAGATAACCAGAGTATTGCCTGGCTGAAGCGCCTTAATACAGGCCTTTAATCCCGGTCGTGCATCATTACGTCCTGATGCGATGTCTTCATATATCCGTTCGGGAGCAATGCCTGCAGAAAGCAAAGCATCTCGCTGTGGGGCGATCGTCTGTACCCCATCAGATTTTGACACCCTCGCATAACCAATCAGCAACACAGGAATATCTCCACAAGAAAAGAATAATGGGAGGGTATAACCTGGCGTTGATTTCCGCAATGGGTATTCTTATGGAAAACCGGTGTTGAAAAGGGCAGATAACGTGTCGCCATAAAACCGGCCGTTTTTCTGGTGGTTTGGGGTGTCTCAGGAAGGTT
>NZ_JAEMGT010000084.1:0-20111 GCF_017655185.1 Rahnella sp. ChDrAdgB13
ATCAGAGACATGGGAAGGAAACATTGTAAAAAAACAGCATGTTACCTGACAACGCCTTAATGCGACAGAACCCCATGGACGCCCGGTCCAGTGCCTGAAACATGTACTGCAGGCCCGCCGCAAAATACCGGTCCTAATCCAGAATCGTCAGCATCAACGGGCGTTCCATGTTATCCCCCGCTCAGCAACAGGGCCTGACGCCAGGCGTCTTCCAGCGTCAGCGCCGGTCCCGCCGGGTTGTGCGCCCGGATGGCATCCCGCGCGCACCGCCGGAACAGCCGGATATCCGGGAAGTACAGCGCCCCGCTGTCCGACGTATCCAGAAAAGATATCACCCCGCCCGGCAATGCCGGGGAGAGCAGCCTCTCCGGTAAGGGCAGTTTCGTGGTCAGCGCCACCGGGCCGCTCCACAGGCAGTCCTCCGCGTTATACAGCGCCCGGCACAGCGACGCCACCGGCAGGCCGGATGGTGGGGTCAGGCCGCACCAGACCGTCGACCAGTTCGCCGGTACCCGCGCCGGCGGGGCGGGGGTCAGTAACAGCAAAAGGGGATGCATCATGACGTCTGCTCACACTCCTGAATAAATGAATGAATTCGCGCCCAGCTCACGTCTCCCGGATGGCTGACGGCCAGTACATGCGCGCCGCTGGCCCGCGCCGCCGCAATGCCGTGCGGGTTATCCTCCACCACCACGCACGCCTGCGGCGACAGCCCCAGCATCCGGATGGCCGTGTGGTAAATCTCCGGGTCGGGCTTCCCCCGGCTGACGTCCTCGTTCGACAGGTAAAAATCCAGGAACGGCAGCAGCTGCGCCCGGGCGAGCATCGTCTCCATGCTCGCCCGGATGGAGTTCGACGCCACTGCCACCCGGTAACCGTGGTGCCGCAGCTGCGCCAGCGCATACTGGTGTTGAAAATCCGGCCAGCAGTGCTGCCAGATTTCCTGCAGGGTGTACGTCTGCTTCAGCTCATTAATCAGCGGATGCAGACTCTCCGGCAGCCCGTACCGTGCCGTCAGCCGGCGCAGTTTGTCCTGGGTCGGCAGCCCGTCGAACTCCCCCTCATGGGCCGTCCTGTCGATGGTCAGACCGAACAGCCCCAGCGCCTGGTTCAGCGCCCGGTAGTGCCATTCCCGGGCGTCAATCAGCACCCCGTCCATATCAAAAATGACACCCTGTATTACGCACATTTCAGTTTCCTCTCTGTGTGGCGGGGATGGTCGGTACACACCATCAGGTGCGGGTGTTCCCGGACCCCCGCCGGCAGGGCGCGAAGCGCCGTCATAAAATCGTCCGCAGCACATCCGTGCAGCTCCGGGGACACCAGACACACGATTTTCCCCTGCCCCAGCCAGCGCTGCAGCAGGCGGGCCTCCGGCGCCTGGGGCGGAAAACCGTCCACCCAGACCGCGCCGGCCCGCGTGCAGAGCCGGCCCTCCGGCTCGTACTCGCTGACGCGCGCGGCGCTGACCAGCCCTGCCTGCAGGCAGGCCAGGGTGTCGGGGACCGACATATCGAAGCAGAAATACCGGTCCACGCCGTAACACCTCAGTAGTTTTTTCAGCGGCGCCGCCAGCCCGTCGGCCTTCAGGTTCAGCGCCAGCCAGCCGGGTCGCCCGGCCAGCCGGTAGTCGTCCAGCACGGTCTCCAGCGTCAGTGCGCCGCGGCCGGGCATGTCGTGGCTGATGACCAGCTCGCCGTCCAGGTCCCGGACGTCGGTCTCCACGCCGAAACCGGCCCGGAAGGCCCGGTCCAGCGCCTCCCGGGTGTTCTTCTCTTCCGGGGTGCGCCACCGCCCCCGGTGCGCCAGTATGTGCATGGCTAAACCTCCTTCTGAGTATGGTAATGGTGCAGGGCGTCAGATATGCCGCCGCGGAATGTCAGGCGGCCGTGGGACAGCACCAGCCCCTGGCTACAGGTGGCGGCAAGCTGGGCGTCGTCATGGCTGACCAGCACGAGCGTTCCCCCCTGCTGCCGGAAATGCTGAATACGCGCCAGGCAGCGCTGGCGGAAAAGGTGGTCCCCGACCGCCAGCGCCTCGTCGATGACCAGAATGTCGCTGTCCAGATGGACGCCGACGGAGAAGGCCAGCCGCAGGAACATGCCGGACGAGTAGGTCCGGACCGGCAGGCGTATGTCGTTCTCCAGCCCGGCGAACGCGATGATAGCGTCCAGCCGCTGCCGGACCCGGCGCGGCGACATCCCCAGCATGGCCCCCGCCAGAAAAATATTCTCCCGCCCGCTCAGGTCGTGATGGAACCCGGCCCCCACTTCCAGCAGGGACGACATCCGCCCGTGCACCCGGATATGCCCGGTCGTGGGACGGGTCACCCGGGTCAGCAGTTTCAGCAGGGTGGATTTCCCGGCGCCGTTGTGCCCGAGAATCCCCAGCGCCTCCCCGGCGCGCAGGTGAAAGCTGATGTCTTCCAGCGCCGTGAAGGCCGGGCGCGGCGGCGGACGCCGGAAGGCCAGCGCCGTGCGCAGGGTCCCGCCGCTGAGCGTCTGTGCTGGGTAGCGTTTGGTGACGTGGCTGAAGGTGATCATTCGTGCTCCATGGCCCGCGATTCATAGCGGACAAAGCAGACATACCCGGCCGCGGCAGTCAGCAGCGCCCCGACCAGCCCGGTCAGTAGCGCGGCCGGGGACGGGAGCGCGCCGCCGAGCAGCACATGGCGGAAGAGGGCCACCTGGGGGGCCAGCGGATTCAGCAGGACGGCGTGCCAGCGGGGCGGCAGCAGTCCCGGCGTCCAGACCACCGGCGTGGCATAGAACAGCGCCTGCAGCAGCAGGGGAACCAGGTGGCGGATGTCGCGAAAGCGCAGGCGGGCGATGGCCAGCAGACAGCCGGCGCCCCAGCCGGCCAGGGCGGTCAGCACGCCGCTGAGCAGCAGCAGAGGCAGGGCCGGCAGCTCCACGGGCATCCCGCTCAGCAGGCAGAGGCCGGTCAGCAGCGCCAGCATCAGCACAAAATCCACCATCCCCACGCCGGCCGCCGCCAGGGGCAGGGCGATGCGGGGGAACCAGACCTTCTTCACCAGAGGCAGGTTGTTCAGCAGGGACTCGCTGACGGCTTGTACAGTGGTGGCAAACAGCATCCACAGCACCAGGCCACAAAGCAGGACCAGGGGGTAAGGCGCGGTCACGTCCGGGGGCGAGAAACGGACCATCAGGCCGAAGACCCCCCAGTACATCGCCAGATGCAGCGCCGGGTTGACCAGCGCCCACAGCCAGCCCAGGCTGGTCTGCCGGTAGCGCACGGTCAGGTCCCGCCGGACCAGCTGCCCCACCAGAAAACGAAACTGCCAGAGCTCGGCCAGCGTGGCGTGGCTGTCCGGCGTGGAAAGAAAACCTCCGGTAGCGCGGCGGCGGAATAAGGCGGTCATGGCACGATTATCCTCTGTGGGTGGTGAACAGGCGTTTTGCCAGCCGGCGAAGACCCGGATGACGCAACAGTTGAGCGCGCAGGCGATAGCCGCCGCGCCAGAGCCCGGTGAGCAGGCGGCTGAACAGCGCCCGCACCGGTGCCGGTCGCCCGTCGCCGGCCCGGTGCCGCCAGCGGGTCGGCGTGTAGAGGCTGAACAGCCCGCGCAGCGGGTAGCGGCGCCAGTATTTCGGCCAGTGCAGCCCGAGCTGCCGCGGGGTAAAGGGCATAAAATTGGCCAGATAGAACTGCTCCGAATCCCCGACATCCTGCGCTGAGGTGCTGAAATTCCCCGCCCAGCGCGGCCGCCCGGTCACCTGCGCGATGGCGTGCACCCAGAACCACTGCTCCGGGACGTAGCGCCAGGCGCACCAGAGCCCCGGCATGCGGGCGGGCCGGAACAGGCTGGCGTCCGCCGGCGGCGCGCTGAAGAACAGCCGCACGTCGGCGGTCAGCCCGGCCAGCAGAATGTCCCCCGGGTGATAGAGGAACGGCAGGCTGCCTTTCGGATCCCGCGCAAACCAGGTGGCATTGATGACCCGGCGCCGGAACACGCGGTAAGCCGGCGGGCGCGGCGGCCCGGCGTCCTGCAGCACCGCCTGCTCCAGCAGACACAGCAGGGCGCGGGAGCTTAGCCAGGTGTCGGTGCGCAGCTTGATGGCCAGCGGATGGCTGGCGGCGTCCAGCCCGGCGAGGGTGGACTGACGCAGGCGGTTCAGGTTGCAGTGCCAGCGCCCGGACGCGTCCTCACCAACCAGCGGACCCGGATCGTCGCTCAGCACCAAGCGGACCCCCATGGCCTGCAGACGGACGGTCAGCAGGCTGTCCTCCGCCGGCGTCTGGCGCCAGGTGGAGACAATCATCTCCGCCTCGGGAAAGGCCCGCCGGGTCTGACGCAGGGCGTGGTATACCTGCCCTGTCATGACGTCGACCGGGCCTTGGAAGACAATACTGAGGTTACTCGTCAGCATAAGGTGTTCTCCGTCTCCGCCGGAACAGGCGGGCCGGCAGGGGGCATGCGCGCCGCAGCCACGCCAGCGCCAGGCGGAGCATCAGGCGGTTCACCGGGGCGGGTCCCGGGGTCTGTATCCACGTCCTCTGGCGCTGGCGGAGCGCGTTACCGGTGAGGATCAGACAGACACCCGGTTGCCGCGACGGGGTGAGGGCGCAGAAGTGCGCCAGCACCGGCCAGAGCCGCTGGGGGACATCGTCCCGGCCGGTCTGTTGCAGCACCACCACGCGGCGCTGCGCGTCCGGACACCCCGGCAGGGGGGCGGAGCCGTGGAGCCACGCCGACAGCGCCGCGGTGTCGGCGTGCCGCACCTGAATATCAGCGGGCGTCATGCGGCACCTCCGTCTCTGCCGGCAGCGCCCGGGCCAGCTCCCGCCAGAGCGCGGGCAGGGACAGGCGGAGCTGCGCATGCCGGCTGCCATAGCGCAGCCACAGGGCGCTGAGCAGGCTGCCGGCGAACCGGGCAACCCGCGACGGCGGCACCGGTTCATCCGGCAGGAACGGCGAACTGAATGGATTATTACGCACCTGACGCAGCAGACCCGGGTGACGGAGCAGCGCCACCTTTTTCCGGGCCGGCGTGTCACGGCCGGCCAGGTACGCCTCCAGCGCGACCGCCTCGGCGGGCACCGGGGCTTCGCAGAGGACGAACCGGTACCAGTCACGAAGCAGGGAGGGCGCCTCGCCGCGGGCGGCCCAGAGCAGGCGGACAATCAGGCGATAGCGTCCCACGCCGGACAGGCGCCGCGGCATGAGGTCCACCATGTCGCTGTCGGCGGCGTACCGGATGGCAAACTGGCGCAACCTCCAGAGACCGTCCGTCTCCGTCAGGCCCAGGTGAGGCCGGCGGGGCAGAAGACCGTGTCCGGCCGGCCGGTCTGCCCGGACCTGCCCCCCGCGGGTCAGCCCGCTCCGGTGCCCGAGAATAATACTCCGGCACGACAGCGTCTGCGTCAGGCCGTACGGGTTGATGCGCACGGGGATCCCCGCGGCGGCGGCGCAGAAGGCCTGCTCCATATCTTCATGATCCTGCCAGTACAGGTCCTCATTCTGCGGGACGTGCATCCAGACGGCGCGCTTGCACAGGCACAGACTGCCGGTCAGGTAATCCTGGCCGAAGGCGCTGCGGGCCGGGTGCTGAATGTACAGGGGCTGAAACGCCAGCCCGGCGGCGGCCTCCCGGGAGAGGCGGCCGGCAGGCCAGCCCGGCGGAAAGGCGTCTGCCGTGGTCCCGAAATCGGAGTAACGCAGGGGCAGGGTCTGTCCCCGGCCGCTGAACCAAAACGACTGGAAGCCGGTCAGGGGAAAATCATCGCCGAACTGCTGCACCGCGGCGTAAAACCGGCGGGGCAGCAGCACCCGGTCATGAAGCAGACACAGGTTCGGAAAGCGGGCCGCCCGGGCCAGGGTGTTCTTCTTGCGGGTGATGTGCAGCGGCGTGTCGGGGATGTCATCCCCCACCACCCGCACCCGGTCCCCGTAGCGAAAGCCGTCCGGTGGCCGGCCGCACAGCAGAATGTCGGTCTGCGGTACCTCCAGTTCCAGAATGCGCGCCACGCAGTGGTTCAGGGCGGTGGCGTCGGCGCCGCCGGTGGGAATACCAAAACTCCAGGCGTCGAGCCCGCGTTCGGCCTCGGTAGGGAGCGGCACCACTTTGGTAAAGCACAACAGACCATCCGTGACACAGCGGGTGGCCCGGAAGGCCGGGCGATACCAGCTGCGGGTCAGCAGGGCGGCCACATTGTCAGAGTGCTGCAGGTACAGGCGGCGCCCGACGGCCATCCGGTGGGCGATGTCCCAGAGCAGCAGGGCAAACAGCGGCGTATGGTCAAAATATGACAGGACGATATCCCCGTCCGGCAGGGGCGCCATCCGGCTGCAGGCATCCAGTGTCTGCGCTGGGGCCGGCACCCGGGCAAAGGTCAGCACGGTGGTCTGCTCCGGACAGGCCACCGTCAGCTCCCGCGGTGAGAACGCGACCGGGCAGGGCGGGTAACGCAGGGCCCGGCGGTGTGACAGCGCCATCAGATACATGTGCCCGCCTTTACCGACATCAGGGCCTGCTCATGCGCCGGGTGCGCCAGAAAGGCCGCCAGATCGTCCGGGGTGCCGAGACCGTGCATTCCGTCGCCGTCCCGGCCGGTGCTGTACACCCCGACACGGGCGCCGGTTTCCCGGATCAGGCGGGTGTAGACCGGCGCCACGTAGAACTCGCCCTGGCTGCGCTCGCCCGCGGCAATCATCGCCCGGGCGTGGCGGCAGAAGTCGTGCCCACGGCGGAAGTTGTAGATCCCGACGGTGGCCATCTCCGAGACCACCTCCTTTTCCACCACCCGGGTCACCAGGCCACGCCGGTTCAGGCAGGCATAGGACCATTTCGAGGACGTGGCCTGCATGGTCATCAGCAGACCGTCCAGCCGGCGGGACGTGAGGGTGGCCAAGTAGGCATCGATGTCCGCGCGGATCCACTGATCGGCATTGGCAATCATCAGCGGCTCGTCGCTGTCAATAAAACGGGCCGCATGGAGGACGGAGCAGGCCGCCCCCGCCGTGACGCCGGTCAGCCCGATGATGTGGCAGCCCGGCGCCAGGGCATACAGACGTGGGGCGAACCGGTAACGCTCCAGATGCGCCTGCTGGCAGACAAAAATAAACCGGTGCGGGCAGGACGGACGCAGGCTGGCGATGACCAGCTCGATCATCGGCACCCCCGCCACCGGGATAAAGGGTTTTGGATCGGTGTAGCCGGCCTGCGCAAAGCGGGTACCTTTGCCGGCCATCGGGATAACGATATTCAGCATGCGGATGCTCCGGTGATAAATTTGTCATTCAGGACGCCCGGGTGTTTGACCACCACGGTCATGCAGTCCTCGAGCGCCACAAAGGCCGCCTCAGTGCCCGGCGCCAGCGTCAGAATATCGCCCGGGAGCAGCAGCTCCCCGGCCATGTTCGCCCGTCCGGACAGCAGCAGGGTGATTTCCGTGGCCTGACGGTGCACGTGGGGCAGGCCACGGTAACCGGCCGGGAAAACCTGCACGGCCACCTCCACGTCAGCGGTGGTGTGGGCCGCCGGGGAAAAGGCCCCCACAAACCAGCCGCCGGTCATCTTATCCAGCCGGTGGCGGGTGAGGCCCTTAGCGGGCCGGTCAGTCAGAGAATGTGGACACATCGCGGTGTTCCTGTCGGACAGAGGGGTCATTGAGCTGGCAGTGAAAACGCGGATCCCGGGCAAAACTGCGGCACCCGCGTTGCTGCCAGTAAAGGGCATCGGTAAAGCGGTGTTCGCTCAGCGCAATCTGCTGCAGGGTGGCCGTCAGGCTGGCGTCGTTGTGGCGTGACAGCCAGTCGGTCGCCCGGGCCCGGAAGGCGCCGATCAGCGCTGGATCCTGCGTCAGGTTGTAGGTCATCAGATCGCTGACGGCCTGGTCGAACAGCAGGCGATCGGACTGGGCGTACGGGTTGAGCAGCTGCGTGAGCGGCGTCGGATCCATCAGGTGAAAGCGCTCGGCGTCCTGAAGGCGGAATGCCGACTGCAGCGCGGTGGCTATGAACAACGCCCCCGCGGCACACACGACCAGGCCGGCGACGACCCCGCCCCGGACCCGACGGTGAGGGCGGGGAGGACAGGAGAGAAGCCTCCTCGCCCCCGACGGCAGCGCCAGCCGCAGCAGGACGGCCAGCAGAATACCGTGGGCAGCCGACAGGTACAGGGGGAGCTCGGTCATCAGGTGCAGGGCCAGCGGCAGAACCAGCACCCCGCGGGCCGCCACGCGCCAGCGCCGCGGCGCCGTCACCACGTTTAGGACCGGCCAGGCCAGCACGCCGCCCCACAGCAGCAGCCCGGCGAGCGCCGCCAGTCCGCCCTCACTCCAGACGTACAGCAGCTCGTTATGCGGGTGGGTCACCGTGACGGTGAACGGGTTGACGATGCCCGCCGATGACAGCGCCTCCGGGAAGCGGGTTTCGAACGTGGCCAGCCCCTGGCCGGCCAGGGGCTGGTCGGCAATCATCGCCCGGGCCCCCTGCAGCATTACCCGGCGTTCGTGCCCGGACTGCTGGCGGCTCCAGGCGAGACGCCCGGCGGTGTCGGTCGGGCGAACGTCACCGGCCTGCGTCACGGGCAGCGCCGCCGGTCGGGCGAGTCCCCCGGCGTGGCCGGCGAGTCCCCCGGCCAGCAACAGGGCCACTAGGAGACCCCGGCGGGAGACGGGCGTGAAGCGGGCCAGTATCAGTAGCATGATGGCGGCCAGCCCGCCCCCGAGCAGGGCGGTGCGGGATTCGGTCATCACCAGCGCGGCGCTGAGGATAACCACCGCGACGCCCCGCGCGGCGAAGGCGCGCCAGGACATCGCCGGCATGCTCCGCCAGAGGGCGCACAGCAGCCCGGTCGCCAGGAAGGACCCCAGCAGGTTGGTCTGCAGCAGGGTCCCCGTGGGGCGGCCGTTCATCTGCGTAAAGGAGTAGTGCAGCAGGGCATGTGCCTGTGCCGGAAACCAGAGCTGGAGCCCCACAAACGCGGACTGTATCAGGGCGGCCAGCACCACCAGGGCGTAGAGGCGGTCACGGACGGCGCCGCGAAACGGGTACTGCCGCAACGCCAGGAAGAACAGCAGCAGGGCCCCCATTCCTGCGAGCCGCCAGAGCGCCGCCAGGCGAAAGCCGTCGGGCGTCCACAGCAGCGGCAGGCTCATCAGCAGCAGACCCGCCAGCAGGACACGGGCCTGCCAGCCGCCGCGCCACTGTCGCCGGTGGCGCACGACCCACAACAGCGCCGCACTGCACAGCGCGCCCCACAGCCAGACCAGCAGGCTGAGCGTCACTGTCAGCCCCTGTCCCGGCAGGGTCGGCCAGGGCAGGGACAGGATGAGCAGCAGCAGGCCCGGGAAGACGACACTCCCGCTCAGACTACGCATGGCGACAGGCCCCTTTCCGGGTTTTACCCCTTAAGGGGTGACCCGATGCCACCCCTTCCGGGTATAAAACAGAAAATAACGGCTCAGAAATGCCTGGATATGCCATGAAAATGAATAAGCAATCGCCGGTTTTCCGAATATTTTCCCGATAAAAAAGGTGACTCATATCATGTTTCCGGTCGGCTTCCAGTTCAGTGCTGTTTTTTTATCCGTCGGTCGGTGAATGACCGCACCGCATTCCTCCAGGCGCATCAGATAATGCCTGGCCCGGTAAATGGTAATATCGCATTGCTCGGCAATATCCCGGGTGGTGACCCAGCCGATTTCTTTTTCTTTCTGCACTTTTTTATTCAAGAAAATTTTAATAATGGCATCCAGAACAACCCGGTCATTCTGACTCAGTGGTTTATTTTCCATACGTATTTAGTCCATCTCTTTGACGGTATTTATATAAAAAGTTAATAAAACAAGAATAATACGAGATGTGTATAACACTATCTTTTAACGTATTTAACATATAAGAAACAAACATCAATGAGTGATATTTTATACTGTAAATTCGTATTTAGCGATCTTTTAGATCGAAAAATAAGTACATATAGATATTGATTCTATCAATGAGCCCATTGCGATGCTAAAAATCGCGATAATGACCCTTTTCCCAGGGTTAAAGTTTTAAATTTCGAATTATCCGTTATTTCATTTTTACGTTTGTCAACTTTTGAAAATGCGTGCGATAATTTTCACGCCGGGAGAGAAATAACATTCCCCGAAGAAATAAGAGAAATATAATGGATGAGTTTTTGTTTCCTGCTTCGTCCTGGAAAGATGAAGTCCGCTGTCTCTTTGCGTGAATGTTGCTATTTGCAGTCTTTCTTTTACCCGGCACATATCGGGTCCGTTTATTTATAAACAACCTACCGGGTTGCTCATAAGAAATGCAAACACCGCCTTCCGGGTTTAATTATTACCGCGGATGCGGGCGGCTGTTTGCATCCGTGGAATAACCCACACTTCATTTTGTATTAAGGAAACGAATTGCATGAAACTGAATAAAGCTCTGCTCGCGGTATCTGTTGTTATGGGGATGTCTTCTTTCGCTCACGCGGCCGACCAGGGCCATGGCAAGGTGACCTTCCACGGGACCATCATCGACGCGCCGTGCTCCATCGACGCGAATTCCATTGACCAGAAAATAGAACTGGGCTCTATCGCCAACGTCGCGCTGGAAAACGGTGGCTCCTCCACGCCGACCCCGTTCCAGATCCTGCTGAAAGACTGCTCCCTGGCCACCGCACAGACCGTGACCACCACCTTCAGCGGTATGGAAGGTGTTGACGGCAAACTGGGCATCGCCGGCTCCGCCAGCGGCGCGGGCATCGTCCTGACCGACGGTGACGGCAGCAAAATCACCCTCGGCAAGCCGAACAAAGGTCAGGAAATCCCGGCCGGTGCCACGAATGCCACCCTGGAATTCGCCGCCTACGTTCAGGGCGACGGCGCCTCCGTCGTTCCTGGCGAGTTCACCGGTGTGACCGACTTCACTCTGTCCTACCAGTAAGCATGCTGCTCCGTACGCCTCGCGTACGGAGCCCTTCCGAACATGAAAGGAGTCCGTCGTGAGCACCACATCCCGCGTCATCATGCTGCTCTGCGCTGGCGCACTCTTCTGCGCTGAAGGGCAGGCCAGCGACCCCAAAAATCAGGGGACCGGTCAGGTCACCCTGAACGGGACCATTACCGAAACGCCCTGCGTCATTGACACACAGAGCCGTGACCAGAGCATCGACATGGGGGCGACCCCTGTCAGCACCCTCGCGCGCGACGGGCGCGGCGAGGCTCATCCTTTTCGTATCCGCCTAGTGAACTGTCGCCTGGCGCATCTCAATCCTTCCCTGCCTGACTGGCGTTACTTCCGGGCGACCTTTGAAGGCCCCGTCGATAACGGCCAGTTTGGCCTCAGCGGGGACGCCGGCGGTGTGGCGCTGATGCTGACCGACGCCGCCGGCAACGTAGCCCGGCCTGGGGAGCCTCTGCTGCCCGGCGAGCTGACCGGGGGCGACCAGGACCTGGATTACACCCTCCGTCTGGTCGGCAATCGCCAGGGGCTGCGGGCCGGGGACTTCCGCACCGCCCTGCGTTTCAGAATGGATTACTACTGAGCCGGAACCGGCTCCGCTTGCGCAGGCTGTCGCGGCACGGGGATGTCGCGGGGCCCGCCGTTTTTTCTCGGCTTTATTCGGGGTATCAGACTTATATGACCAGGCTCATTTCAACCGCACTCCATGCGCCACGCCTCCGGAAAATGGCTCTGTTACTGGCGGCCACCCTCGCCGGACCGTCGCTGTGCGTCGCCGCCGGGGACATTGAATTCAATACCGATATTCTGGACGTGCACGACAAGGCCAACATTGACCTGAGCCGTTTTTCCCGGGCGGGCTATATCATGCCCGGCAGCTACGTCATGACCCTGAAGGTCAACAAGGACGACATCCCGGACCAGAGCATCACCTGGGTGGCGCCGGAAAACGACCCGGACGGCAGCGTCCCGTGCCTGACCCCGGCCTTGGTCGACTTGGTCGGCCTCAAAGACCACGCGCGTCAGGGGCTCACCTGGTTCCACCAGGGACAGTGCCTGGCGCTCTCCAGTCTGCCCGGCAGCGAAGCCCGGGGCGACCTCGGTACCGCCACGCTGTACCTCAGTATTCCCCAGGCGTACCTAGAATACCGCGCCCCCAACTGGGACCCGCCGTCCCTCTGGGACAACGGTATCCCCGGCGTGCTGATGGACTACTACCTCAGCGGCCAGACTCAGCACGACGAGCGTTCCGGCGACAGCCGGTCACTCAGCGGCAACGGCACCGTGGGCGGCAACCTGGGCGCCTGGCGCCTGCGCGCCGACTGGCAGACGAATATGCGCCGCGGACAGGGGCAGAGCACCTCAGGCTGGGACTGGAGCCGCTACTATGCATACCGGGCCATCCCGTCGCTCGGTGCGAAGATGACGCTCGGCGAAAGCTCGCTCTACTCCGACATCTTTGACAGCTTCCGCTTCACCGGCGTGAGCCTCATCACCGACGACAACATGCTGCCGCCGAACCTGCGCGGCTACGCGCCGGAAGTGAGTGGCATTGCCAGAACCAATGCGAAGGTGATTATCAGCCAGCAGGGCCGGGTTCTCCAGGAGACTCAGGTCGCCGCCGGCCCCTTCCGCATTCAGAACCTCAACGACATGGTCAGCGGCACGCTCGACGTGCGGGTGGAAGAGCAGGACGGTACCGTCCAGCACTTCACCGTCAACACCGCCAGCGTCCCGTACCTGACCCGCCCCGGCATGGTGCGCTACAAGCTCGCCGCCGGCCGCCCGTCCGACTACCGTCACCGCACCAACGGCGATGCCTTCTCCATCGGCGAGTTCTCCTGGGGGGTCAACAACGGCTGGTCCCTCTACGGCGGCGGCACCGCCGGGCGCGACTACAACGCCCTGGCGCTCGGTATCGGCCGCGACCTGATGGCCTTCGGCGCGCTCTCCTTTGACATGACCCACTCCCGGGCCACCCTGCCGCAGGAGGATGGCGTCCTCCAGGGCGACTCCTGGCGCCTGAGCTACTCCAAGCGCTTCGACACCACCGGCAGCCAGGTGACCTTCGCCGGCTACCGCTTCTCCGAGCGCGACTTCATGAGCATGGGCGAGTACCTCGACGCCCGCCGCTACGGCGCCCGAGAAGGCAGCAGCAAGGAGATGTACACCGTCACCCTGAGCCAGCAGTTCTCCTCGCTGGGGCTCAGCGCGTACGCCAACTACAGTCACCAGACCTACTGGGACCGCCCGACCAATGACCGCTACACCATGACGATGTCCCAGTTCTTCGACGTCGGCGCGTGGCGCAACCTCAGTCTGTCGGCCACCGCGTACCGCAGCCGCTACTACAACACCACGGACAACGGCGCCTACCTCTCGCTGTCCATCCCCTGGGGGAACAGCGGTACGCTGAGCTACAGCGCCACCGTCAACCGAGACGACAACACCCACGAGGTCAGCTGGTACGACCGCCTCGGTGACCGGGACAACTACCAGCTGGCCTCCGGCATCTCCCGTCGCGGCGGGACCGCCCGGGCCTACTGGACCCACGACGGCGACATCGCCCGCGTGAACACCAACGCCAGCTACCAGGCCGGGCGCTACTCCGCCCTCAGCCTCAGCCTGCAGGGCGGCATGACCGCCACCACGAAAGGCGCGGCCCTGCACCGCGGCAGTACCCAGGGCGGTACCCGCATGATGCTGGACACCGGGGACGTCCCGGGCATCCCGGTCAAAGGCTACGGCAACGCCACCACCACCAACCACTTCGGCAAGGCCGTGGTCACCGACGTCAGCAGCTACTACCGCAACCGCGTCAGCATCGACCTGAACACCCTGCCGGACAACGCTGAGGCCGCGCAGTCGGTCGTGCAGGCCACCCTGACCGAAGGCGCCATCGGCTATCGCCAGTTCGACGTCGTCTCCGGAGCCCAGGCCTCCGCCGTCCTGCGCCTGGCCGACGGCAGCTTCCCGCCGTTCGGCGCGGAGGTGCAGAACGCCAGAGGGCAGAACACCGGCATCGTCGGCGACGAGGGCACCGTCTACCTAAGCGGTATCCGCCCGGGCGACACCATGCGGGTGCAGTGGGGCGACCAGCAGCAGTGCACGCTGTCGCTGCCCGCCGCGCTCCCAGCCGACCTGAGCCAGGGGCTGCTGCTCCCCTGCGGGCCGGCAGCCGGAATGCGCCCCCGCGGATAGCGCCGGACGACACACGAATAAATGAAGACACGAACAGACGAATACACGAACAAAAGAGGACAGATGAGACACCATGATGATGAACCGCAAACCGTTGCTGTGTACCGGCGCCGCCATACTGCTCTGCACCCTGACCACCCAGGCGCAGGCCTCCATTGCTCTGGACCGTACCCGGGTCGTGGTCCAGGGCGGGGACAAGTCCGTCAGCCTCGCCATCAGCAACGAGAATAAGTCGCTCCCTTACCTGGCACAGGGCTGGATTGAGGACACGAAGGGCAACAAAATCACCCACCCGATGACGGTGCTCCCGCCGGTGCAGCGCCTCGAGCCCGGCGCCCGCAGCCAAGTCCGGATCCAGACCCTGCCGGACATCGGCACGCTGCCTCAGGACCGGGAGTCCCTCTACTACTTCAACCTGCGCGAAATCCCGCCGCGCACCGACAAGCCCAACACCCTGCAGCTCGCCCTGCAGACCCGTATCAAGCTCTTCTTCCGCCCGAAGGCGCTGATTGCCGACAAGTCCGCCGCGCCCTGGCAGGAGAAAATCACCCTGACCCGCAGCGGGGACCGCTGGCAGGTGAACAACCCGACCCCGTACTACGTCACCCTGGTCGACGGCACGGACCGACCGGGCGGCGCATCCGCGAAGGACTTTAAACCGCTGATGCTGGGGCCCCACGGGCAGGGACAGCTCAGCGTGAGCGCCGGGGCGCTGGGCACCAGCCCGGTCCTGACCTACATCAACGACTACGGCGGACGCCCGCAGCTGAAGTTCACCTGCAGCGGCAGCACCTGTACCGCGTCCCCGGTGAAAGCTAAATAAGACATCACGCACCGGGTATCCGGAGGTAACGAATGAAAATGCACATCACACTCACCCGGACCGCGCCGATGCTGGTCGGGCTCCTGCTCTCCGGCGTGGCCGGGGCCGCCACGGTCCCGCCCGCCATCGACGGGGAGACCGGTGTCCTGCACGTCTACGGCTCCCTGACCGAGAGCCCCTGCCGGCTGGAGACCGCCTCCGCCTGGCAGGCCGTCGACATGGGCAACATCGCCAGCGCGCTACTGATGAAAGCCGGCGACCGGGGTCAGCCGGTCCGCTTCCAGCTGCGCCTGAAGGACTGCCAGGCCGTCACGGCCCGCAACATCGATGACCGTTCACAGAGTCTGCTGTGGAACCCGCATCAGCCGGCGGTCACCGTGCGCTTCACCGCCCCAGCCGACCCGACCCGCCCGGACCTGCTGGCCGTGGCCGGAGTCTCCGGGCTGGGCCTGCGCCTCACCGATGCTGCCGGCCGGGACGTTCCCCCCGGCAGCCGCGGGGCGCCGCTGCTGCTCACCCCGGGCCAGGATACCCTGACGTACACCCTGACGCCGGTACGCACCGCCGCGCCGCTGCGCGCCGGCGCCTGGCATGCGCTGGTCAATGTGGGGATGGAATATGACTAAGGTAACCCGTACCGCCCGTCCGGTCCTCAGCCTGCTGACCGGACTCAGTCTGCTGTCCGGGGCCGCGCAGGCCGGCACCTCCTCCGACACCCTGACGGTCAACGTCACGGTGATTGCCGAGCCCTGCACCATCAACGGCGGCAGTCCGGTCCAGGTGAACTTTGGCGATGACATACTGACCACCGGTGTGGACGGCGGCAGTTATATCCGGGACGTGGACTACAACCTCGCGTGCCCCGATGCCACAAACGATGACCTGAAAATGACCATCAGCGGCCCCAGTGCCGGGTTTGACCCGACTGTCCTGCAGGGGGACCAGCCGGCGCTGGGCATTAAGCTGCTGAGCGACGGCAGCCCCATGCCCCTGAACCAGCCCCTGAACTTCAACCGCAATACCCCGCCGCACGTACAGGCGGTACTGGTGAAGGACCCGGCCGGCACACTCGTCGCCGGGCCGATGGCGGTCTCGGCCACCATGATAGTGGAATACCAGTAAGGAGAGAGACATGACACGGTACGGTATCCGCACACTCCTGGTGATGAGCATCGCGCTGTTCTGCAGCAGCCTGCTGGCCACCGAGGTGCAGTTCCAGGGCACGCTGATTGAGCCGCCGCCCTGCACCATCAACAATGACCAGGCCGTCCTGGTGCCGTTTGGCAACAACGTCGGCATCAACAAGATTGACGGGGTGAACTACCGCCAGACGGTGGACTACCACCTGACCTGCGACAGCACCAGCCCACGGGACGGGCTGACGCTGGTCCTCAGCACCACCGCGGCCGCGTCGTACGACACGGCCGCGGTGAATACCGACATCACCGGACTCGGCGTCCGCCTCCTGGTGGACAGCGCCCCGGCGGTATTTGATACGCCGATACCGGTGGTCGAGATGGCGCAGCCGGTGATTGAGGCGGTCCCGGTGAAGGCCCCGGACGCCTCGCTGGCGGAAGGGCCGTTTAACGCCACCGTCACCCTGAAAGTCGTTTACCAGTAGGAGGACATGATGTTCCGACAATTTTTGTTCGTCATGCTGGCCATAGCCGCCGCCGGCCCGGGAATGGTGTCCCCTGCAAACGCCGCCGATGACAATGTGCACTTCACCGGCGCCCTGGTCGCGGAGCCCTGTGTGATACCGCCGGGCGAGGAGAGTATCCCGCTGGAGTTCGGGACGGTCATTGACAGGTACCTGTATGAGAACCAGCGCACGCACAGTGAGGACTTCACGCTGCACCTGACGGCGTGTGACCCGGCTATCGCCGGGACGGTCATCGTGACGTTCAGCGGCACCCCGAGCGGTCCGCTACCGGGTCTGCTGGCTCTGGACGGCGGCAGTGCGGCCACCGGCGTGGCCATCGGGCTGGAGAACGGTGACGGTAGCGCGCTGAAGCTGGAGGAGGCCACATCCCCGGTCAGTATCACGAACGGGGAGATGCGGCTGCCGTTCCGGGCTTATGTGCAGGCCGAGCCGCAGGCTGTCTCAGCGCACAGCATCGGCCTGGGGGAGTTCACCGCCACCGCCACGTTCAGTCTCAGCTATGAGTAAGGGCCTCGGCTATGAACAGAACCACGAACCGGACCGACAACTGTGAGCATCACCCGGGATACACACTGGCATCAGGCCTGGCTGTGCAGCCGGCAGAAGTACGCCCCGGCGCAGGCCCGCATATGGGGTGCTTTGTACCCAACATCGTTAACATCTATCGTCAAGGTATGCTATGAAAAAACTGATGATATCACCATTTGTATATATGATTTTTTTAGCCTTTGTTATCTTTTTTACTGGCACAACACATGTAATTGCCGGAGCTGCATTAACCGATTTCTCTCGAAATGGTAGTCGGGTATCTCTATCAGTTGTTGCATGGAGTGAAGCTGCAGGGGTGGCAAATCCGTGCTACGGTTACTCTTCTTGCTACATTGGACCTGAAGTTAGCTATACTACCTTCGGTATTGGCGGGTTATCTGGTTCATGCGATTCTGGTGCGTGTATCAGAGCTGAGGATTTGCCAACATTAGCTGATGTAGCCGAGCGTTATAAAAAAAAGCATCCACTTCCTTATACAGCAGTTTTTAATATCGATCACTTGCAGGATACATCTTCATGCGTTGGTATGACGTTCATAGGTACCCCCTCCTATGGAGGACACGCAGTATTACTTCCGGGAAGCACCTGTACAGTTATTCCGCCAGACAATAGTCGCTGTAGTATTGATATACCTCCATACATAGAACACGGAACTTTACCGGTAAGTGCCATTAATGGGAATACGGCCAGTGTGACTGGTTCGGCCGTATGTAATTTCGATGGTGAAGCTGTAATTACTACTAGTGCCGATGGCGGGACGAATTCTATTTATTTAAATGGGGTGAATTTAACGTCGCAGATAGAAGTAAATGGACATAATGCAACGGAGGGTATTGTTTTTAATGTATTGGCAAATCAGCCATCTACCTTAACATTTACATCAACATTGAGAGCCAATGGGCTAATTTCTTCTGGGGAATATAGTGGAACTGCCATTGTTTATGTAAATTATAATTGATTAGATATTTTACCAAGGCTCATTACCCCCTTTATTGTGGTTCTGTCGCATTAAGCCAGCGTCAGGTAACATGCTGTTTTTTTGTAATGTTGTCAGCCCCTGATCCGAAAAGCCTTTAAACGCCTGCATTATCCCGTCGATATTATCGCCCAGTGCGTCCGCTGGTACCTGGCGTACTCACTCAGCCTGCGTGATCTGGAGGAGATGATGGCAGAGCGCGGGGTTGTCGTTGACCATTCCACGCTTCACCGCTGGGTTATCCGCATGATGCCTCTGCTGGATAAGGCGTTTCGGCGGTATAAACGAGCCGTGGGGCGCCGCTGGCGAATGGACGAAACCTACATCAGAGTCAGAGGGCAATGGAAATATCTGTACCGCGCTGTTGATACCGAAGGTCAGACCATCGACTTTCTGCTGACGGCGAAGCGTGATGCGGCAGCCGCGCTACGTTTCTTCCGCAAGGCTGTCCGCCACCATGGTGAACCGGAAGTGGTGACCATTGATAAAAGTGGCGCCAATACGGCAGCGTTGACCACACTCAATGCCGGTAAATCAGCAGATGAAAGTATCAGAGTCAGGCAGAGTAAGTACCTGAATAACCTGATTGAGCAGGACCACCGTAACATCAAACGAAGGATAAGACTGATGACGGGATTCAAATCGTTCCGGCGGACGCAGACTGTCCTGGCAGGTATTGAGCTGGTACACATGATACGCAAAGGGCAGTATCAACATCCGGACGGTGACGGCCTGTCCCCGGCAGACCAGTTTTACCTGTTGGCTGCCTGAAAAGTAGCCAATGCGCCTTTTGCCGACCTGCTGTCGTTAATGCGACAGAACCAGCTGGCGCGGGTGCAGGCAGACAAACTGAAGAAACCGGCGGTGAAAGCCGTCGCTACAGATGAAAACAAGGAACATTAAAATGTTAACAGTAAAGCGCACCACACTGGCGGTGCTGATGGCCTGCGGTCTGCTGTCCGGTATGGCAAATGCAGCAGAGGCTGGAAAGCCTGCTGCAGTCTTCACGCCGGCGCAGGAAGCCCGTATTGGTGAAATCGCGAAAGACTACCTGCTGGCTCATCCTGAAGTGCTGGTTGAGGTCAGCCAGAAACTGCAAGCTCAGCAGCAGGAAAAGCAGCAGCAGGTGATGACGGCCGCCGTGATTCAGCATCAGGCCGCGCTACTGAACGATAAAGGCACGCCGTCATATGGCCCCGCCGATGCCAAAGTGACGGTCGTGGAGTTCTTCGATTACCAGTGCATCTACTGTGCCCGCCTGGCCCCTGAACTGGAGAAGGTGATAAAAGCCAACCCGGGCGTGCGCTTTGTGTTCAAGGAATTCCCGATATTTGGCCAGCGCTGGCCGGCGTCGCTGAGTGCGGCGAAAACAGGACTGCAGGTCTGGAAGCAGAAGGGAGCCGACGCTTACCTTAACTATCACAACGCGATTTACGCCACCGGGCACAACGAGGGCAAACTGACCGATGCTGATATCAGTGCGGCGGCAAAAGCCGTGAAATTTGATGCGAAGACAGCCCATGACGTTCAGGGAACCCTGGATGGCATAAACACGCTCGCGCAGCAGCTGGGCTTCAGCGGTACGCCAGCCCTGGTAGTCCTCCCGTCAACCGGCACCAGCGCTGATAACGTGACGGTTATCCCGGGATACACCAGTGCGGAGGCCCTGCAGCAGGCCATCCGTCATGCAGCCGGCGATATCAAAAAATAATCAGGCGTCCGCCACCTGAATCCGCTAAAAGATACTGACGCCTTCGCCCTGCTCAGTTGTCCAACCCCGGAGAAGGGTAAAAGCAAGTTTTCCCCGTCTCCGGCGTTTCTGGTTAACACATCCGAACAGTATTTCTGAGGTTATTTAATGTGTAAGTTCACCTTTCGCCAGCTGGCCGTGTCCGGTCTGGTTGGTTCTGTCGCATTAAGGCGTTGTCAGGTAACATGCTGTTTTTTTTTACAATGTTTCCTTCCCATGTCTCTG
>NZ_JAEMGT010000085.1:0-5782 GCF_017655185.1 Rahnella sp. ChDrAdgB13
AGTGTACGAATTGCCTGAGGAAGTTACTGACAGGGAGACTTTTTATCTAAATCCGATTTATTCAACAAAGCCGTCAATGGTCTGACCGGAGGTATCAACTGCCCGGTACAGATTTTTCCACTGCCCCCTGACTTTGATGCAGGTTTCATCCATTCGTCACCGGCGACCCGTGCGACGTTTATGCCGGAGGAAGGCCTTATCCAGCAAGGGCACCAGGCGGATAACCCAGCTGTGAAGCGTGGAATGGTTACCACCACGCCGCGCTCGGCCATCATCTCCTCGAGATTTCGCAGGCTAAGTGAGTAGGCCTGATTCCAGCGAACACACTGGTCAATAACGTCAACGGGATAATGCAGCCGTTTGAAGGCTTTTCGGATCAGGGACATGGGCAGACAACATTACAAAAAAAAACAGCATTTTACCTGACGGCTCCTTAACGCGACAGGCCAAAAATACCACCACACGGGCGGTCAGCGGTTCTTATCCTTTTGCCGTAGCAAATAATTTAGCCTTTTAATCTCCATCTCAAGATCAGTAATGGCGTCCAGCGCGACGTCAATAACGGAGTCTACCGGTCTCCCTTTATAATGGTCCTCCGAACATAGAACTCCGTGTGCGGCTCGCATCAGGATAGTCTGTGCGTCTTTGTCTGGCATACTAAATGCCTCCTGCCATTGTTATGATCAAACATCAGTTTAGCTGGAATTCGACCTGATGGGAGGACTTTATTTATTTTTACAATTAGATTGGTCCATGTCTAACGCGGTAATGACTCCAATTAGTAGAACATATACTTTTCGATGAAGGCCCAATGACTTTTTCATGCAGCTCAACAGTGCGTGAGAAACAGGTGGTCTTGCGAGTGAGTCTTTTAATTCGGGTGCGTAAAGTCAGGTTGTTACGCTCAATGCGCTGAGTGAAGATTTTTCCTGTCAGATGCTTATCCTTTGGCACTTCTCTCGCGTAACTTCCCCAGTTGTCGCTGGTTATCATGCCAATACTGAACGACGAAAGTAGTGCGAGTAATTCTCGGCAGGTTTCATCGGTTCGGGGACCTAAAGTGTAGGCCAGGACACCGCCATTCTTTGTGTTGTAGGCATACCATAGCCAGTGTTGCTGAGCCTTGCTCCCGAAGCCCCATTATTCATCGAGCTCACAGATAAGGGCTACATCGCCATGAGCGACCGGTGACGAGGTTACCCTGCGTGGCGTGAGTTTTTTAAAGTCCTGATAACGGTGTTGATGCCGATGTTTAGCACTCTGGCAGTATCCCTAACGCCAGAGCCATTGAAAGCCATCTCAATAACCTGCTCTTTCACTCCAGGCTTTCGGGCTTCGTAGGTATATGTAAGCTGGAATACCCGGTGGCAATCACGACAGCGAAACCGGTCAGAACCTTTCGGGCTTTGCCCATGGCAGTAAACCTGAGAAGACTGACAACGGGGACAGTGGACATTAACGCTCGCCATGAGGAACCTCAAAAAACCATATTGTACATCGAATTCTACTAATTGGAGGCATCACCTGAAAAGGCATTGCGCACTCTCCTGGTCGCCCCCGGTCAGAACCGGAGGCTGAGATTTTTTTTCAGAAGGGAACGGTATTCGTCAGTACTAATGAAAAGACCATGATTAATGAAATAATCACAACCGGTGTGAACGCGAAACGGATATGATCTTTCAGCTCGACGCCGGTTAAACCTATGGCCAGATAGGTTGTGGCAAATACAGGGCTCAGCATCATCGTGATATTTTTCCCCACGACCATCGTCAGCCCCATTTGCTCCCACGTCAGCCCGTAGCTTGTGCCGACTTTCGCGACCAGCGGATAGATCCCGTAGAAGAAGGCATCCGGGCCGATGACAAAACCGATTAATCCGCCTAATACGCCCATGATGATATGCAGGTGCGTTCCCAGCGCTGCGGGCATGACATGCAATACCACATCCGCCATTTCCGTCAGGATTGAGTGCTCACCACCGCCCCCCAGAATACCGACAAATGCCCCGGCGGCCATGACAGTGCCGGATATCATATAGGCAGAATAGGCATATTTTTTCATTACGCCCTCCTGCAATTTCAGCGAACGGTGATTAAAGATCATCGCCACTGAAAAGGCGCACATGAAAATAACGTAGGCCTGAATTTTCGTCACCAGGAGCAACACGGTCACACCGATGACCAGCAGCACATTCATGTAGAACAGCGCTTTATTACCTGGTGTGGCATTATTATGCACATCGCCCTGCACATACTTTTCCGGTTCTGAAACATTCTCGGGAATATCCAGACCGAGGCGAATGCGCTTTTGTTCGCGAACGCCAAGGAAGGCTCCCAGAAAAATAATACATACCAGCCCCACCACCTGAGTCGGGATCAGATGATGGTAAAGCTCGTTAACGTCCAGGCCTGAAACCGCCGCCACGCGCGCAAGCGGACCAGCCCACGGCGTGATATTTGTCACCCCCATCCCGGCGGCGAGCATACACAGCAACACCACGGGGCGGATCCCCATCTTTTTATAAACAGGTAACATCGCGCCGACGGTAATGAGCACCGAAGGCACCGAGGAGCCATCCAGATGGGCTACGGTGGCAATAAACCCCGTGACAATGACAATAGCGGTGACGTTATTTCCAGCCAGTTTTATCAGCCAGTTAACCAGCGGCTGAAATACGCCTGCATCAGTCATAATACTGAAGAAAATAATTGAAAATGTAAAAAGAACAGCATTGGGTGCCGTTTGCATGACACCTTTAATGATATATTCATTCATTTCTAACGGTGAGTAACCGGCACAAAAACCGGCGACCACTGACAGGAAAATAAACAGCGAAATAGGCGTTGCTTTCCCTTTAATTAAAAAGAACATCAGACAGGCTATGAGCACATAGCCAACCAAAGCAAGGTACATTGGATTTTCCTTATTTTAATTCTTTATATTTTTATCAATAACGTCAAACAGGACAACCCGCCTGACGTAAAATGGAATTAAACCGCTCAGGATCACTGGTGCCATTTTCATTACTTTCCCGGATTTTGGCCTCTTTACACAAATGCGCCAATGCTTTGGTCAGGATATTTTCGGCCTGTGACGCCGATATAGCAACCGCCCCGTCACTGTCAGCAATCACTAAATCGCCGGGGTTCACTACCATTCCCGCGCAGGTTATAGCGACATTCACCATGCCCGGCCCCGATTTGTCAGGCCCGCGATGCGTGTGCCCTTTTGCAAATACCGGGATCTGACCGTCTGCCCATTCCGTGAGGTCACGGATAGCGCCATCGACAACGAATCCGGCAATTTTTTTAGTGATTGCGGTCGTTCTGATCAACCCACCGATCAGTGCCTGAGTCAGATCGCCACCGCCATCAATCACAATGACATCACCGGGTTGAGCCATTTCCAGGGCTTTGTGAATCATTAAATTATCACCCGGACGCACTTTCACCGTAATTGCCGGGCCACAAATCGTAATACTTACATCATCATGGTAACGGTGCATATTCATGGTGCCGGTATTACGCCCCATGCAGTCTCCGGCAACGGCAGCAGGCACCACTTTGAAGGCTTCAATGGTTTTTTTATCAATCACATTCAGCCGTGGTGCAATATAAAAGCCCGCTGGCCAGTCGGCATGTTCATTACGCATAGCAATCCTCAATCTTGAAAAAATTCCGGGATATTAACCTCATCTTTGCGTGGAGATTATTGACCCTTCGACCTATGCCTTCTAATATATTTTTTTATTAAACCTATGAATTTAAGATATAGATCATGAATAACAGAGACTTAGATTACTTTGTTGCAGCAGCACAGATAATGAATCTGGGATTAGCATCACAAAACCTGAATATCACGCAACCTGCGCTCTCGAAATCTATTTCACGGCTGGAAAAAGAGCTTGGGGTAAAACTGTTTAAGCGAGCCGGACGCGGGCTGGAACTCACTGAAGCGGGGAGATTGCTTTACCAGCGGGGCTTATCGCTGCAAAGCGCGTATAACGAAACCACGACGGTGATAAAGGAGCTGAGCCGTGGCACCGGCGGTATTGTCCGTATGGGGATTTCCGGTTCTGCGACACAATTTCTCTTACCCGAAATGTGCAAAGTGCTGCAATCGGAAGTCCCCAATGTGAAACTTGAAATTCAGATCGGCATGAACGACGTCCTCAACCATCAGCTCGAGCGGCATGTGCTGGATATTGTGATCGGTCCTCTGATTAACTATGAGCGGGCGCTGGTACAGCTCCCGGTAACCGCAGACCGGGTTGTGGTGGCCGCATCACGCAGCCACCCTCTGGCCGGCAAGCCAGCGTCCCTGCATGATCTCAGCCGTTACGGGTGGATTTTACCGGCCAAAACAGTCTCAATGCGGCAATGGCTGGACCGGGTGTTTTATGAAAATAATTGCCCGGTGCCTGACGTTAAAATTGAGATCAGCTCGCTGGCCGCCGTGCCCGGCCTGATTGCGAAAAGCGGGTTGCTGAGTTTTTTGTCGGAAAACAGTCTTAATGAAGAAGAATTCGGCTCAAGATTAATTCGCATCGATAATGATAAGCTCATCATGGAACGACGCGTAGGTATTACTTACCTTGAGGATGCATTCCTGACGCCGGCAACGCAAAAGGTTGTCGAAGTGACACAAATTTTCGGGAAAAAAATGGGGATAACGCCCCGCCGTCACAGTGATCCACAGTGAGGTCCGGTCGCCGGATAACCGGACTTCATACTGCGGATGATTTAAGATATTTTCAGGCATCAAATCAATAAGGTAATGATACCAACTTACTGATTTAGTGTATGATGGTATTTTTGAGGTGCTCCTGTGGCATCCGTTTCCGTCTGAAGTCCCTCCTGCTCCGCGACTGAAGGCGTGGTTCGTAATGGCAAAAGTACCTCAGTACCTCAGCGGTGTCTCTGCCCTCACTGCCGTAAAACATGGCAACTCCAGTTCACTTACACCGCTTCTCAGCCCGGTACACACCAGAAAATCGTTGATATGGCCATGAATGGCGTCGGATGCCGTGCCACCGCACGCATTATGGGCGTGGGTCTCAACACCATTTTCCGCCATTTAAAAAACTCAGGCCGCGGTCAGTAACCTCCCGGATACAGCCGGGCAGTGACATCATCGTCTGTGCGGAGATGGAAGAGCTGTGGGGTTATGTTAAGCCGGTTTCAGGTAACATGCTGTTTTTTTTTTAATAATACTGCCAACCCATATCTCTGATCCCAAAATCCTTTAATCGCCTGCATTATCCCGTCGATATCCTTGCTCAGTGTGTACGCTGGTATCTCACTTATGCCCTGAGCCTGCGTAATATCGAGGAATGATGGCTGAGCGCGGCATTGTCGTTGACCATTCCACGCTTCTTCGCTGGGTCATCCGTCTGGTGCCGTTACTGGATAAAGCATTTCTCCGGCATAAGCGCCCCGTGGGGTGCCGCTGGAGAATGGATGAAACCTACATCAAAGTCAGAAGACAGTGGAAATACCTGTATCGGGCGGTTGACACTGCAGGTCAGACCATCGACTTTTTGTTGACCGCCCGACGTGATGCCGCAGCTGCCCTGTGTTTCTTCCGCAAAGACATCCGTCACCCCGGCGAAACTGAACGATAAAAGCGGTGCCAATACTGCGGCTCTAGCCACACTCAATGCCGACAAACCTGATAAGGAAAACATCACTGTCAGGCAAAGCAAGTATCTGGGGGTGTAAGCGGGAACCGTCCAAAATTTTGTCACGTCCGTCACTTTTATTTCTTTCTGTCTGAGAAAGCG